>BEIM01000413.1 GCA_002898995.1 bacterium HR36 | reverse complement strand
GTTCGTTGCGTTGCTGCGAGCTGATGCCGAGCGCCTCCAGAATCGTTAGGCCAACCATGGCGGGCGTAATCGGCTCGGTAATTGGTTCCTCACCCCGTTTATCACTTTCGCCGATGACGCGACCGCCGCTAATGCCAGCACCAGCCCAAATCGAGAAATAAACGTTGGGCCAGTGATCGCGGCTGGCCTGGGCATTGATCTTGGGCGTGCGGCCAAATTCGCCCATGCAAATCACCAGCGTTTCCTGAAGCAGCCCGCGAGCGTGCATGTCGGCCAGCAACGTCGGAAAGGCACGATCGAATATCGGACACAAGCGGTCGGCTAAGAGCTCGAAATTGTAAATGTGCGTATCCCAGCCGAAATCGCAATTGGGGGTCATGGCCTCTACGTACTGGCTCCAGTTGACCTGAACATACGGCACACCCGCTTCCATGAGCCGACGGGCCAGCAGACAGCTTTGCCCGAAGGCGGTGTGGCCATAGGCTTCGCGCACCGCTTCTGGTTCTCGCGAGAGATCCAGCGCCAGCCGCGCGGCCGGTGAAGTCAGCAATTCATACGCTCGCCCATACACGTCATCCCAGGTCTCTAAGGGACCGCTCTCGACCCGCCGACGTAGCTGGTCAAGTTCCTTCAGGAGTCTGCGGCGGTCGGCCAGGTGTTCGGGCGTCAGGCCCTCCAGCAGCCGCAGGTGGGGAATGTCCACTTGCCCGGTCTCAAAACAGTTCACCAGAAACGGATCATAGACGTGCCCCCAATTGCCCCCGCCGTAGCCCTTCATGATGCCGACGACATCGCGGGGATTGCCGCGACCGATGGCGATGAATGGCGGCAATCGCCGTGGGCCACGCACCCGCGCCACTATGGAGCCGAAGTTTGGCTGCACTCCTGCCGCACCTTCCAGGCTCCCCGTCAGCGCACAGGTTCCCGCCTCCAGATGACCGCTATGGAAATTCTTGTTGGAGCGAACGAGGGTAAACAGATGGCTATGCGCTGCCAGTCGCGGCAACAGTTCGGTAAAGCGAACGCCCGGGATGCGCGTGGGAATGGTGCTGAAGGGCCCGCGATACTCCGCCGGGGCATCCGGCTTGGGATCGCAGGTATCCAGGTGGCTCGGTGCTCCCCACAGCCAGACCAGCAGCACTGACCGTGCTTTAGCGGTCTGGTTCGCCCGCAACTGGGCACCGCTACTCAGCGCCCACGCCAGCGGAGCGGCCAAGCCCACCTCCAGAAACGCCCGCCGCGTTATCCCGCCACAATCGCGTGCCGTAAAGCTGCCTATGTCCAACATCGGTTAGCCTCACCACAGCTGGATTCGGCCGATTCGCATTCTGTTTCCGCCAAGTGCTATTTTCGCCAGTCCGGACTTCCCAGGCAAGCGGATTTTCTCGATTTGTAGGGGTACGGTGGTTCTGTGGCATACAGTCTGCCGAGGCCACGCGGCACTGGTGTCAGCACCGGCAAGGCAATGCCGGCCCGGACACGCCGCACCGGAGCCAGTGCGAACACCTGGCATGTCAGCCCAGGCGCCTGCTGCCCCGACCGAACCCGGATGATTCCTCTACCCCTCTGTCCTTTCCAGACGTTTTTGCTCCCGTCCGGCTGCTCGCCGATGGTTCTCTCTCCGTCGGAGAGCGGAGCAAGGGCACGGCAAAAAATTTTTGTGCGGGCCTCTTGCCACCCCTGGCCCCAGCCAGTATTAAGGGGATTATGTGGGTCCTAGAAAACGCTGCCATAACTTCCGAGTTGGGCGGGGGACTTATGAACAGCCTATCGTCGGCAAAGTTAGCTCAAGCACGTTGGCCCGGGAATTCTCCATGCGCTAACGGCGAGTCTGGTGCGTGGCCAGGCCAACATTTTCCAATCCCAATTTCCCCAAGAGGAGGTGCAGTCATGCGTGGGCGAAGTGTCTTTCGCAGGCGTGCCTTCACGCTCATCGAACTGCTGGTGGTCATCGCCATTATCGGGCTGCTGATGGCCTTACTATTGCCGGCCATCCAACGTGTCCGCGAAGCTTCCAACCGCATGCGCTGCGGTAGTAACCTGTCGCAGATCGCGCTGGCCTGCCACAGTTTGCACAACGATTTCAACATTTTCCCCACGGCAGGCATCTGGTGGGACTGGCCGTTTGTGTACCGGAACGGTATCCCTACTGCACCCCCGCACCAGAATAAGTCGTTCCTTTATCAAATTCTGCCGTACGTCGAGCAGCAGCAAGTGTGGCGTTTGGGCCCTGGGCAAGAAGGGAACGTGATAGGAACTGTGATCCCGATTTATTACTGTCCGAGCCGCCGAAAGCCGGCAGGAGGTCCGCCGGTTAGTAACTGGGGGCAAGCGAACTGGATTGATATAGGCACGGGGCAATCAGGTAGTACTGTCGTGCCTCAGTGGAAACCGGGTAAGAATGACTACGCCAACCCGGCTGCCTACGAGACCATAACCATCGGCGGGGTGAGTGTTCGGACTTACCCAGAAGTATGGTGGGCGTGGGAACGCACGCCTATCATTGTATTTGGGGGCTGGGGGTCGCATACTAACCCCGCAAATCGGACAGATTGGCAGCAGCATTTGGAATATTCCGTCAGCCTGGACGGCGGTGTCAAAGATGGTACTTCGAACACGATGTTAGTAGCCGAAAAGTTTCTTCGTCCGCGATGCTATGACGGCAATTGCTGGTACGATAACGAGGGCTATTGCGGCGGATGGGACAATGACACCGGGCCTCTCGTGGCATACCCCTCCGACAGCAACTGGTGGGGAACGCGGTGTCGTCCGGGGCAGGATAGCGACGATACGAACCGGGAGCCATGCGAGGCGAACCGTTTCGGTTCAGCGCATCCAGGCTCGTTCAACTGCGTGATGGCCGACCGCACGGTGCGACGCGTCCGGTCCTCGATCGATATCAACGTACTGGCGAGCATGGTGCACCGCTTTGACGGCCTGACGTTCAACTGGCAACAGGTGGAATGACGGCGCTATTTGACCCCTCGGCCGGCTAAACGGCTGGTGATCGGGAAGCAGCTTCGCCGTCAGCTTACAGTCCGCTGCCACGCCAATGGGCCCCGCTATTAGCGGGGCTTTTGTTTCCTTCCCGCCGGATGTGAAGCCTCTGATAGAAATCTCAGGCGAGGGCCCAGCCGCTATAAGCGGG
>BEIM01000412.1 GCA_002898995.1 bacterium HR36 | reverse complement strand
GGCCTCGGTCCAGATGTTGCCAGACACGCAACAGGCGTTCAGCCCAAAGTAGGCATTCGGCCGGCAGATAGATCGTCGGTGGCTCCATCCGCATCATACGGCGACGGGCAATATAGACCGGCAAACAGGCCGCGTGATCCAGGTGGGTATGCGTGATCAGCCAGGTCGGCATATTCATAAAGTCCCAGGGTTGCGCTCCCAGATCGAAGCCGAGCTTCAGTTCGGGAACGCGCCAGTACGTTTGCACCGCCGCCCGCGAATAGCCTTCGATCGTCAGGCCAGCGTGTTGCAGCACCAGGATCGGAGCGTTTTCCACCATGGTAAGGGTCTTCAATTATCGCTGCAGAGGCAGGAGATTTCGTAAACCAGCATCACCGCACTCGCAGAGGCGACCACCGCTGGTAATTCCTCTGGAATATTCTCGCAAGCAATCGCTGCTCGCATCCGCGCGGGAGCAGGTGGGCCTTTCTCCTCCAGGTTGCCGTGCCCTCTGTGTCGTTGCGGTGAGTTAGCAATGTTGTATTTTCCGGGATATGTGGGCTAAGTCGACAGCGATGGGCGCGAGCCTGTCGGGATGCACGGAAAGCCGATCTCCTAGCAAATGTGAGCCCCCTGGGTTTCAACATAGACGGCATAAAGCGATTGGCTGGCGGTCATGAACAAGCGATTGCGTTTTGGTCCGCCAAAACACACATTGCTGCAAATCTCGGGCAAACGAATTAGTCCAATGCGTGTACCATCCGGGGCAAAGACATGCACTCCGTCATAACATTCGCCCACCCAGCCTGCGGAAGCCCAGACATTCCCGTCCACATCACAGCGAATGCCGTCAGCCAAACCGGCCTTGCCGTCCAGTTCCATCGAAGTAAATTCGCGGCCTTTGCCCAGCTTCTTGCCGTCTTTGACCTCGAAGACCAGGATGTTCCGCGGGGCCTTTTCGTAATGGGAGGCGCCTGTTTCGGCTACGTACAGGAGTTTGTAATCAGGCGAAAAGCACAACCCATTGGGTTTGTACATCTCGTCGGTCATCTTTTCGATTTTGCCCGTGTGGGGGTCAATGCGATAAATGGCCTCTTTCAGTTGCAGTTCACCCTTATGCCCTTCGTAATTGAGTAGGCTACCGTAGCCGGGATCGGTAAACCAGATGCCCCCATCGGGATGGACGACAACATCGTTAGGAGCATTGAGCGGTTTGCCCTGGTATTTGTCGGCCAGCACGGTGACGCGGCCATCATACTCATAGCGGACGACCCGACGATTGCCATGCTCGCAAGAGATTTGGCGCCCCTGGTAATCGAAGGTGTTGCCGTTGCTGTAGCCGGCGGGTTTGCGAAAGACGCTGACATGGCCATCTTCCTCAAGCCAGCGCAGTTGGCGGTCGTTGGGAATGTCGCTCCAAATCAGGTATTTGCCGACGCCGTTCCAGGCGGGACCTTCGGCCCACAACGTGCCAGTGTACAGCCGTTGAATGGGCGTATTCCCGATTTTGTATTTGGCGAAGCGCTTGTCCAGCACCACGATGTCGGGATCAGGGTAGCGGACAGGGGGAGCATTGGGGCCGTAGTCCCGTGCCATCAGGCTTCCTCCCATCAGCAAGAGACTCGCCGTCAGGAATTGTCGCCGATCGGGCAAAGCTGCGATTGTATCGAGGCGAGTTGAGTTTGCCAGGGGCTTCGTGGCCATTTCCAGGCTCCTTGGTGATAGCGGGGGCGAGCGCCACTCAGTTCACTGACAGACACGTGCACAGCTTGAACATACGATGCCTAGCGCACTTCGCCAACGGGCTGCAAGTCTGGCCATTGGAAATTTCTCAGTTGTACGTCAAAAACGGGAGGGGCTGGCAGAAAAAGACGGAGATCAGATCGGCACAAACCGTAAACTGGCCGATCGTTGGAATAGTGCCAGCGGACGAGCTAAGGCGTAGGTGGGGAAGACCCCTGTTGGTGCGACTGGTCGTGCGGCTGGGCAAGACTGCGACGGAATCTGCCAAAGAGCAGGCCCAGCAATGCCGTCACTAACGCTGCTGGCCAGAAGCGCGTTTCGCTGACCCCGGTAAGCAAGAAGTCCACGCCCACATAACACAACAGTAAGCCAAACAATCGCCGTAACCATGCTTCGGATATCTTCGGGGCAAGCAGGGCTCCGAAGTAAGCTCCTGCCATTACTCCGACGACTATCCAAGGCACGGCTTCCAGGCGAATATAGCCGCGGCGATAGTATTCGATGGCGGCTAATAGTCCAATCGGGGGGATCATCACCGCTAAGGTAGTCCCCTGCGCTTCGTATTGCGTAAAGCCGAACAAATAAATCAGCAACGGAATGAGCAGAATACCACCACCAATGCCAAAGATACCACTGAGGATGCCGGCAATCACTCCAGCTAGAAGATATGCCAGCCAACGCATAGACTCCTCCTGCTTGCCGGGAAAGTACCTTGGGGAAGCGTCCCGGCGACGTACCTTCTGGTAGGGGCGCCTCTGATTCGTTTAGTTCATTACTACGGCGACCGACTGCAAACTGCTCGATGTACTGGACTGGTCGGGAGGGATTTTGTCGGCTGGGTGTTGGACTGCAGCAGTGCGCGGTACCAGCAGGTGGCGGGGCGCGCCGCTTCAGCTCGCGCGCTCCAGGGCATACAGGTAGCCGTCATCCGAACCGAAATAAAGCGTTTCGTTGACCATGATGGGTGAGCCCCACACATTGCCAGTGTGGAATGTCCACAGCACCCGGCCCGTCCAGGAAATCGCAGCCAGGCTCACCGGTTTCTTCTCGTGCTGGCCGTCGCGCATGGTGACATAAATGACGCATGCCTGGCTGCCTTGTTGCGGACACACCAGCGGTTGGCAACCGCCCCAACCATTGCCGAAGTACACGCTCCACAATTCTTTGCCCGATTTCGCGTCCAAACAGAAAACTTGCCCGCCACCATCGGTGAAACCATAGACACGACCGCCGTACACGGTAACCGCGCCCGCAATCAGGTGTTTGGCCTGGCGGTAATGCCAGACGATTTCTCCCTTTGCCGCGTCCAGACAAAACAGGCTACCGCGATCCGCGCCCATGAAGACGTGGCCATTGTCCAGCACGGGGTCGCTGAGGCAGTGGTCCATGTGGCGCGGGCAGAGCTGCTGACGCCAGATCGGCTTGCCCGTTTGTG
>BEIM01000411.1 GCA_002898995.1 bacterium HR36 | reverse complement strand
CAAGTCGATCCCCAGCTGTGGGATCGGCACAACAGCGACCAGAGTTTGTTGTTACGCGAAGAGGATTTCCGAGAACCGGGTCGCTCGGATCGTTTGCGGGAATTGTGGGAGCTGCCTGATGAGAATACGCGGCGGTTAGTAGGACACTTGATTCTGGCCTGCCTGTCGGAGCCAGACCAAACCCCACGGCTGGCGGACCTGGTTCCTGACCCCAGCCGTCCTGAAGTCCGCCCACTTTCCCGGCACGAGCAAGCGAAGGTCGAGCAAGCGTTGCGGCCAGCTCCAGTCGCAGTATCACCTACCACTACTCTTCTCCCTCCGTCTGCGGCCAACCTGCCGCTTGGGCCGGCTCCGGTCACGCCGACGAGTCAGCCCCCTGCGCCGCTATTTCCGCGCAGCACTGGCAACTCCTTGCAAAGGCGGAAACGCCCGTCCACCCAACCGCTAGTCCTCTACTCACTGATCGCTGTCGGCATGTTGTTCATCGGCTCCTTCCCGCTTCTGCTGCTGATTTTGCTGGCTGGCGGCCCAAGTTCTGAAACCAAGCCTGCTAGGACGGGGCTGGTTTCCCAAGTTACCGTGAAGACAGCGCCTCATAACGACGGCTCTGGAACCAAACCCGCTGGTGCCGCCGCGCCAATTCGCCAGACCTGGCGCGTGTCGCCGGGCGGTTTGAGTTTGCCCGAAGCGGTTCAGAAAGCCCGACCTGGAGACATAATCGAGATCGCTGCCGGAGAGTACACTCTGCGTCAGCCGCTGGTGATAGATAAGTCGCTGACTCTGCGGGGTGCTGGGCGCGACCAGACGCGGCTGCTGTGCTGGAGACCGGACTTCGTCATCAAATTCACCGGAGATGGCCAGTGGACATTGCAAGGCTTGACGGTGGAACACGCGGGGATCCAGTGGGCCAACGTGGTGGTTGTCGAAGGCGGCTTCATCACCATCACTGATTGTGTGTTGACCGGCGGTCTTCGGGACCAACAGAGTGAGCAAGGCGGTAATGGTGTCTGGTTTACAGGCACAGCGCGCGGGTACGTGGCTAGGTGCTTGTGTCGCAATAACGAACTGCATGGAATCGCAGTCTCTGGCCAGGCCCAGCCGCGGCTGGAAGACAACACCTGCGAGGATAACACAGGGAGCGGCATTGCGTATGTCGAGAACGCCAGCGGCACCGTCCGCAACAATACCTGCCGCAACAATGGTATCGATGGCATCGGAGTCAACGGCCAGGCGCAGCCGACTCTCGAAGGCAACACTTGCGAGAACAACAGGTACAGCGGCATCGCGTATTTCGAGAACGCCCGCGGTAGCGCCCGCAACAATACCTGCCGCAACAATGAGCGCTACGGAATCTTTGTGCAAAAGGGTGCCAAGCCGATGCTGGATGGGAACATCCTGCAAGGGAATCGCGAGGGTGATCTGCACAATGAGCAACCCAGTTGGGCTGAGCGGTGAACGCTGGCGGCAGCGCCCGCAACAATACCTGCCGCAATAATAACCAACACGGTATATATGTGGGGTCGAAACCAGCCGTAGTACTAGAGCTACGCGACAACACATGCTCGGACAATCGGGACAGCGGTATTCGGATCCACGGCAGCGCCAGTAATGTGAGCCTGTACGGAAATCACTGTACCAGAAACCAGTATGGTATTCAAGTTGGAGCCGGCGCCTGGTACTGGGTGCTAAGGGCAAGAGCTTTGAAAGGAAGTGGTCAAACCCTTTGCGAATTGTTTAATGTTTCCGTAAATAATAGGAGTGGGGACTGGTCATGGAATAGCTTCTTCGACTAACGATTGGGCCAAAAAACGGGGCCTGGGCAATGTCACAGCAAGGTCCGACTGGTGTGGTATCTGCTCACAGAGGGCGTGACCCGGTAGTCGTATCGTTGTTGGTGCTGATTCTGGCCGTGTTGTTGCTCCTCGTTGTGCTGGTGGCCTATTTCGCTTATCAAAGAACATCTCAGCCGCAAGCGGCAAATGCTATCGCCGTTCGGGACGGGGAAAAAGCGCAGCGCTCGCCGGACTCGCCAGAGCCCCCACCCAGAATCGGCAACCCTGAGCGGATTCGCGAGGTACTTCAGGAAGGGAAAACCTATGAGGCGATTGTTACTGCCGACCTGACTGCACCGGTGCGCGATAAGGACTGGGGTTGGGAACGCATCGTAAACCTGGCCTACCGGGCAGAGAGCCGCGTGCTTCGTCATATAGAGAAAAACGACGGCCAACGGATCGTGGAATTGCGCTCCGTTGAAGAATGTCGCATGGTCAAAGCGTCGAGCACGGTGGAGGTTCAGTTTGTACTCACAGAGCCAGGCGTTCTACTCCTAGGAGGACTGGATCTCTGGCTCACCGGAGGCAAAGTTTCTGCACTTGCCCTGAAGGCGGTACCTGGGGCCGTCAAATGGTTTACCCAAAAGTATCTGGATGACAACAACACCAAACTGAGCGCCATGATGGATTCAATGCGGGGCAAGAAAGTGCGCATAACTTATGAAGATGGCAAGGGCGTGGTGTCTGTGGAACCTGTGGGCTGCTCGCTAACACAAGAAGAACGAGACCTGCTCCTTGCTGCAGCTATAGCCAACGACGCCTATCTAATGCCAAACAAATCAACTAAACCAGGAGATGTGTGGGAAGTGCCTGGGGAAGCGTTTAGCGATTTCCTGCCTCCCTCGTGGCGCGGGGTGCCGCGCGGCAAGATTCGCATCCGCCGTGATAAGGATTTCAAGGATTTCACAGAAAGAGGGCGTGAATATGCCTGGCTGGAGTGCTTCCACGGCAGCTTGGAAATCAACGCTAGTGATAACTCACGAACACGGTTAGCGACTCTGAGTCCTCGTGGTTTTATCAAATATAATATCACAGATGGCTATGTCGAGTCGGGGGAGTTGCAAGCTGAAGGTTCTTCAGTGGAAGCTTCTCGAGACCATCTCTTATTCGAAGCACGGTTTGAGACCAGACCGAGAGTTCGCCTAACTTATGCGTGCAAGATCATGGATTCGCGGCAGTGAGCGCATTGATTAGCTCTAATATCGGGTTAACCCCGTATGTGGTGGCCGTCAGACCCTGATTACATCGGTTATGGAAATCGGCCCCTAACAATCGGCCGGGGCGCGGAGGCCGATATTTATATTTCGCATCCCACGGTTTCACGGCTGCACGCACGGTTAGA
>BEIM01000410.1 GCA_002898995.1 bacterium HR36 | reverse complement strand
TGGCAAAGTTCAGGGCGTGGACACTGCCGCCGACACTGCGCACACCCACTGGCGGATACTTGGCAGCGGCTACGGCGTCGAGGGCTTCCTGCCGGCTATTGACCATGGGCACGACAATGCCGAAAGCCCCGTTGTCGAGCACGCGCTTAATGTGATCGAGCCGGTTCATAGGCACACGTCCTAGCGGTACGCAACCGGCATCGGCAATGGCCGCGAACATGTGCGTTGCCGTCTCCCAGTCCACCAGGCTGTGCTCGATATCTACGGTGAGCCATTCGAATCCGGCGCGCGCCATGAATCGGCTGGCGACGATGCTGCCCAGGGATAACCAGGTGCCAA
Source organism: bacterium HR36 (assembly GCA_002898995.1). Lineage (GTDB taxonomy): Bacteria > Planctomycetota > Planctomycetia > Gemmatales > HRBIN36 > HRBIN36. The sequence continues at coordinate 2,849 of BEIM01000410.1, read as the reverse complement.
GGCTCGGTTGGCCCGCTCGCAGTTTGCGTTTGACGGCGTTAATTCGCATGGGATGCCTCCGAATTGCCAGACCGCGTTTGCCCGTTTTGGCCCAGCGGTGCGGGATGGGAAAATCTTATCCATCTGGCGGCGGTGTCAGACCTGCGCCAAGGGACGCAGCACGTACGAGCCATTAAACGTTTTTTCACCGAAAAGGGCAGGCGCTTCTAGCCCAACTCTCCGCCCTGCCAGGAACCAGACGGAGCGCAAGCCTGTTGGCGGGCGGGAGCGTCTGGAGGAATCGGGCCGTCATAACGGGGCAAAGTTCAGTCAGGCGCTCCGCAGAGGTCGCACGTCTGGCATATCGCGCGTATTCGCTAAAGCCGTCAGCGCCAGAGTTCCGATACTTGCGACATGACGGGAAATATTCCGCAGGTAGATTTGCTAAGCCGATTGCTGGAGGCGTGTTCCCTCCGCCACCGGGTGATTGCTCAGAATGTGGCTAACGTCAACACGCCGGGCTTCCAGCGTTTAGTGGTGCGCTTTGAGGAAGAGCTGGCCAAACAGGTGCGGAGAAATGGAACGGGAGAACGGTTACTCCCTGGTACGCCGCTGATTGTCCGGGATACGAGCAACGCCCCACGGGCAGATGGTAACAACGTGGACCTGGCCCAGGAAATGGGGCTGCTGACGAAAAACAGTCTGCTGTACCAGACCTATGTGCAGATTCTCGCCCTGAGGTTGGGGGAATTACGCAGTGCCATAACCGGCCGGTGATGGATCAGGAGCAGGAGGCAGCAAGAGGGAGAGCAATGGGCTTTGAGGACATTTTTGCGGTAACGCGGATCAGTGCCAGCGGGTTGAGCGCTGAGCGGTTGCGGATGGAGGTGATCGCGAACAACCTGGCGAATGCCTTTTCCACGCGGTCGCTGGAGGGCGGCCCGTACCGCCGCAAGGATGTGGTCTTCGAGGCGGTGCTCCGCAATCATCTCGGTCGCCCGCAATTAGATGGAGTTCGCGTCGTCGGGTTGGAAGACGACCCTTCGGATTTTGTCCGCGTTTATCAGCCTGGCCATCCCGACGCTGATGCGGATGGTTATGTACTGTACCCGAATGTGAGCCTGCCTCTGGAGATGGTCAATTTGCTAACAGCTAGCCGCGCCTATGAAGCCAACTTGAAAGTGTTGCAAACCTTTCGCCAGATGATGGAGCAGGCGTTCGTATTGCTGCGCGGCTAGGCGGAACGGGTGTAGGCGATGCAAGTGCATGGAATCGCCGGGATTGACGCACCTGGCAGCAACGTCACCGCGGCCCGCGTACCGACGAGTGCGCCAGGGACGGTGCCTTTTGGTACATTGGTCGAGCAACTGCTGAGCCAGGCCAGCACTACAGCAGCCCAGGCGAATCAGGCAGTTCAGGAACTGGCGCTGGGCAGGACGGACAATTTGCATGAGGTGCTGCTCCGCGTGGCCCAAGCCGATCTGGCCTTCCGCCTCGTCTTGGAAATTCGCAACCGCCTGACTGAAGCTTACCAGGAAATCCTGCGTATGCAGGTGTAGCGCGGGCACCGGCAAAGGAGTAAGCGGCCAAGCCTATGAACTTCTGGCAACAACTGCGGGAGCAAATCCGTCAGCTCTGGCAAGGAATGAGCCTGGCCCGGCGGGTGGTGTTTGTCAGTTTGCTGCTGGCGTTACTGGCAGCGCTGGTCGGTGTGGTCTACTGGGCGATGCAGCCGGAATATCGTGTACTCTACACTGGACTGGCGCTTGAAGATAGCGGAGCCATCACCGCTCGATTGCAGGCCCAGAACATTCCGTATCAGTTGGAGAATCAGGGAACCACCATCCTGGTGCCCGCCCAATATCACCAGCAGGCGTTGGTGGATTTGGCGCGGGCCGGTTTGCCAGCCCGGGGTGGCAAGACGTTCGAGGACTTGTTTGATCAAGGGACACCGTTTGGGCTGACACCGTTCTTGCAACAGGTCAATTACACACGCGCCTTGCAAACCGAGCTAGCACGCACCATCATGCAGTTGGAATCGGTCGCTTATGCACGGGTGCACATTAGTCGGCCGGAACCGAGTCCGTTTGTGCGGGAAAGACGTCCAGTTACCGCCAGTGTGATGCTGCGGCTGAAACCGGGGATGACTCTGTCGCGGAGCACGGCATCGGCGATTGTGGCCTTGGTCAGCCGCAGTGTGGAAGGGTTGACGCCAGAGAATGTTACCATCGTGGATAGCCAGGGCCGGCTGCTCTCCGAACCGATAGGCGAAGCAGGCCTGGCTGGTGGGATTCTAGAACGCAAACGCGAATATGAAGCGTATTTGTCTGCCGAAGCAGAAAAGATGCTGGCTGCGGTGCTCGGCCCCGGCAAAGGAATTGTGCGTGTAACGGTGGATTTTAACACCCAGAGCCTCACGGAAAAAACGGAAACCTACAATCTCGATCAGAAACCCCTCCGTCGGTCCGAAACGGTGAATGAGAAAAGCACGGGCAGCAGTAGCACAGCGCGGGGTCCGGCAGGAACGACGAGTAATTTCGGGCGAGCCCCAGGCGTAGGGGCTAACACTTCCACTGAACAACGCGAGACCGAAACCACGGAATACTATCCCCCGCCCAAGACGGAAATCACGCGGGTGCAGGCTGCCGGGCAGATCGAACGTTTGACGGTCGCGGTAATGGTGGACTTATCAGGACAAACGGGTGGCCGACCTTCTATCCAACTCAGCGATGTTCAGGAGATTGTGAAGCAAGCGGTGGGCTTCAAGGCGGGGCGCGACGAAATCAAGGTTACCGAAGTCCGAATGCAGCCCCAAGCCGTAGGGGCAATGGAGCAGGAATGGTTGGAGTCGCAAAAATGGGAGCGTTACG
>BEIM01000409.1 GCA_002898995.1 bacterium HR36 | reverse complement strand
AGGTTTCGAGCCTACGTTGCTCAGAATCTCCGCTGCTTTAGGATGCGGGACAGTAAAACGGATACGAAATCCAACGCGCTCCAGCCTAACTCTTCGTCATGGACACCATCCTTAGCCGGGCAATCTCTTAGCACGAAATACCCAAGGCTATCAGCGGCGGCAAGTTCTCTGCGTCCCCCCTTTACGAAGTCAGTTTTGGGTGCAGTCGCGCGTCCAGGGTTTGTAGCCGCGAACCTCCGGCTGACTGAGCCTACAGCCTCAGCGGGTACCATTCATTCCGTAAGCTGCACGTCCACCAGGCCCCCATCGTCTCGAACACATAGCGACTGCAGGTGCGCCAATGCCACGCTATAGCGAATACGCCGCACCGATCGATCCACCATCACCGCGTTCATGCTGCCGAAATGCACGGAACCGAAGCGATACAAGATGCCGTTGTCATTGGGATAGGCAACCGTCGCTGGGGTTTGGCGGGAATCCTGAGCGGGCTGGAGCGATGCTGTGCCCACCGTATCGGGCCAGTAACGATTGTGCCAGCCGCAGATGTAAGCCTCGTTGTCGTAGCAGCAGGGGCTGGCGTTGACCTCACTCAGGTTGAAAGATTTCTCGGTGATCAGCAGTGTGCTACTGGTGCCGTCGGGAATACCGCTGTCGAAGTTGAGGGCGCGGCGCACGTAACTCGGCCCACTGCGAATAATCATCCCGCTGGCCGACCAATCGCCGAACGGCGGACTGCTATAGGCACTGCTCAATCCTGGGGGCACGAAAGGTGCATTGACCCCGGCATTACCGTAATAATCAATTCCCGCGCGGCCGTCCGACTTCACTCCAGGCCGGCGCCGACTCGGACAGAAATAGACCGGCACGGGTGTATCTGCAATCGGGTTATTTGTTAGGCTGGAAAAGCCTTGGCCTGGCGTGTTATGCAATGCTTGTTGCTCCAGATAAGGCAGAATCTGATAGGGCCAACCCCAATCCTGATCGGGAGCGGTGGCTGGCTGACCGTTGATGAGCGTGCGATAAAAGCCAGCGCCGCCAGTGGGCAGGAGATGGTAATCATGATGGAAAGTGTGAAATGCTAGAGCCATTTGTGCCAGATTATTACCACAACGAGTGCGGTTGAATGCTTCGCGTGCCCGTTGAATTGCTGGCAGTAACAGTGCCAGGAGCAAGCCAATGATGGCAATCACCACTAGCAACTCGGTCAAGTGAAATGCATTGCGACCCCAGCCGCGAAGACAACGCGCCATAGCTTTCCTCGTTCGCACTACATCCAGACTAATGTCCAGCACACAAGAATACTGTATGAGATCGCTTGTTGTTATCGGCGCATTTTATGCGAGGGGCGACTGCTCAGGCTAAAAAAGAACCTGCGTGTTGGTGCGACGCGCACGACCAGCAGCATTGATCAATGCGCCTTCGTTGCGTGCCGAATTTCGCGTAGATTGGCTAGAGCATGTCATCGGTCGCGCGACGAGATGCTGGTTCGCCAATTGGAGTTGCGGGGGTGCTCCCTCAACTAGCCTCCGCTGCGCGAAACTTCACTTGGATGCCCAGACTGCGGACGAGCATCTGACCATCCACAATTTCGTGCCGGATGAGCCGACCCTGTTGTACCACCGGGCTTTCCGGGTATTCCCTGAAACGGTCGTTGCTGAGAACAAAGGCATGCGGGTCATCATTGGCCAGCCTCAAAATCGTTTCATCCGCCGACTGCCGAGAGGGCACGATGTGGAAAATCACCCCGTTGCCCAACTGCTCTTTGACCTCGGCAGCTCTGAGCTTCAGCATGGGGCAAATTGAACCATCGAAAATCACCGCGACGCGGTAGCCTTGCGTGCGTAGTTCTGGTAGCAATGCCCGCAGTGCCGCCAGGCCGATGAAGTCCTCCCCCTGATAGCAGCAATTGTTGCCGTCAATGACGAGATATTCAACCTCGGTCATGCGAAGATGCAACTCTCGAATCCGCTCGATACGGTCCTGAATTTTCTCCAAAGCCGATTCGATCTGGAAAATTCTCCGTTCGCGGTCGGCGATGACTTTCCGCGGCCTTCCATCTCCGAAATACTTTTCGCATTCATCATGGATCTGACTCCGCGAATGACCGTTCGGGGCTGAACTCAGGCGCTGTTCGAGCTGGCGAGCTTTTCGCAAATCTGCTTGGGCGCCGTTCAACTCCTGCTCCAGCTGATTGGCCTTTTTCAGCAGCGGAGCGAGTTCGGCGTCTCTTCTGCGGATCAGACCATCGAGCCGTTGCAGGCGCTGATGGAGATGGGCGAGTTGCTCCTGCGTTTGGTCGAGTTCCGCACGGCAGGCGGCGGGATCCAGCGCGTAATACCGTTCGAGTATGCGACGGATCTCCTGGCTACGCGACTCTGCCTGCTGCAGTTCCGCAGCCAGGGCCGTGCGCTGAGGGCGTCGGCTGGCCAGGGCTTTTTCAATCTGGCTCTGCCGGTGCCGCAAGATTTCCCGATACAACCCCTCGATGCGGGACTGCAGCGCGGCTTGCTGGCGCATCAGCGAGTCGCGTTCGGCCGACCGATTCTCGAGCGATTCCTTGAGGGTACGGCATCGCTGCTCCGCGACCTGTGTTTCGGCTGTCAACCGGGCGATTTCCTGCTGGGTGTGGCTCAATTCCACGGCGGAAGCAGCGCGGTCAAATGCACGATAGCGCTGCAGCGTTTGTTGCAACTCGGCCTGGCGACATTGCCATAGTTGCAGCTGGCGGTGACAAGAATCCCGGGCCAACTCCAGGCGGCGGAGACGTGGCACTAGTTTCCGCCGGCACAACCGCAACTTCGACTGCTGGCTCGACAGCCAGTTCAGCGGATTCCACAGCGAGCCAATGTGCTTTTCCAGTTCGGTCAATTCCCGCTGGAGCCGCGCGATTTCCGCTTGCACGGCAGCACATTCGGCACTCAGGCGGTCGCATCGAGACTTGGTATCCGCTAATTGTCCCGATAAGTCCGGCTCGCGGATGCTGTCGTACCAGGCGATCGCTTCGCTCAGGCTGCTTTCCCGCGTGCGTAGCTCGCCCAGCTCTTTCTGCAACTCACCGTAATGGGCCTCGCTTTGACCCAGGGCCTGCCGAAGCCTCGTCAGTTCCCCTTCGACATTGGACAAATCTTCCCGCATACGCTGCTTATTCTGCTGACTCGCCGCTATTTCCTGCCACCAACTCTGCTCCGCCGTAGTCA
>BEIM01000408.1 GCA_002898995.1 bacterium HR36 | reverse complement strand
GTCTTCGCACAGTTTCCAAGCGAAAATCTAGGAAATGGCGTAAGATCTCAAGCAAGCTGAGGCGCTTGGGTCGAAGCGCGGTAACACTCTGCCCAGGCAGGTCGCTGCCGGCAAGGCGGACCGGCACCAGGCAGGTCATGTTATAGGCAAAGTTTTCTTGTAGCGCTGTATGCTTATAAAGATAGGCCATGACCATTTCCGGATCCGCGTCTCCGCGCAACTCTAAGACAACGCGAATGCCCTCTTTTGCACTAGATTCAATAACGATATTGAGCACCTGAGGGAGCTTGCGTTCGGCAATGAGCCGGCCGATATGCTCTTCTAACGCTGCTTTGTTGACGCCATAAGGAATGGAAGTGATCACGATCTGTTTGCGTCGGCCCACTTGTTCGATTTTCCACTCGGCCTGCACTTTGATGGTGCCGTGTCCCTGCTCATAGATCTGGCGCAGCGTCTTACGGCTGGCTAATACTTTGCCCCCGAGCGGGAAATCGGGGCCCTTGATGAACTTTAGCAACTGACCAACATTAGCATCCGGATTTTCGATCAGGAAAACGGCGGCCTCGATAACCTCGCGAAGATTGTGCGGCGGAATATTAGTAGCCATGCCCACGGCGATGCCAGAGGTGCCATTGACTAGTAAATTAGGAAACCGAGCGGGTAGAACGACAGGTTCCTGATCCACGGCATCGAAAGTCGGCCGCATGTCCACCGTGCGTTGCCGCAACTCGGTCATTAATTCTTCGGCGATGGCGGTGAGCTTGCACTCGGTGTACCGATAGGCGGCGGCTTCATTGCCATCCACGGAGCCGAAGTTCCCTTCCCCGTGAATCAAGGGGTAGCGCAAAGTGAACGGCTGTGCCATGCGCACCAAAGCGTCATAAACCGACATGTCGCCATGCGGGTGATATTTACCTAACACTTCGCCAACCACCTTGGCGCACTTAATAGGGCGTTCGTCGTGGTACAGGTGCAAATCATGGAACATGTTGTACAGAATGCGGCGCTGCACTGGCTTCAGACCATCCCGGACGTCGGGGAGTGCCCGCGCCATGATCACCGATTGCGCATAATTCAAGTAGCGTCGCTCGGTTTCGACGACAAGCGAGACACTTTCAATGCGTTCTGTCATAATCGGGCTCGCAAAGAGTTAGCTGGCCGCGCTGGTCTCAGCAGCACCTCTAGTCTTACTGCCGGCAACACATCGCCGACGTTACGGGCAATCTACGACATAAATATCATATCCGCCTGAACAAGTCGAGACGAAAGCCAAGCGACGGCTATCGGGCGACCAAGTAGCAAAATGTTCCCAGGCCGGGGAGTGGCTAACATTGTGCAAAGCGGTGCCATCTGGTCGGATGAGGTAGATTTCGTAATTGCCGTCGCGGTTGGAAGTAAAGGCAAGCCGCCGGCCGTCGGGCGCCCAGACTGGCCAGCAATCGAGTGCTGGATGATCCGTGAGGCGGCGCGTTTCCGAGCCATCCGCATTCATCACCCAAATATCCCAATTGCCGCTCCGCGCACTGGCGAAAGCGATCCGCTTGCCATCGGGCGACCAGCAGGGATGCGTATCTGGAGCAGGGTGGTTGCTGAGGCGGCGGATATTTTTGCCCGTAACGTCGGCGAGGTAAATTTCCTGATTCCCGTCGCGGGTGCTGACAAAGAGCAAATGCTGGCCATTCGGTGAAACGCGCGGACATTCTTCAAACGCCTTGTTGGGAATGAGCACGGTCGGGTTGGAACCATCGCTATCAAGTGTATAAATGAACAGTTTACCATCCGTGCCTTGAAGCTGGTCGTAAACGTAAGCGAGACGTTTGCCGTCGGGGAACCAGGCGGGATCGAAGTCGGGCCCAGTGTCGCGCGAAGTCAAGCGCGTGAGCTGGCGCGAGGCGATATGCAGCAGCCACAAAGACATTTTGCCTTCGTGGATGCGGGTAAAGACGATGCGAGAACCATCAGGTGACCAGGCAAGATGGGCCTTATAGTCTCCGTCTTCGGTAAGCCGCTGCCAGCTCGTCGGGTAAGCTTGATCGCTCCGGGCGAAGGAAACCGTGCCAACCAAGGCGACCAGGCCGCCCAATACTCCTGTTAGCCAGAACAAGGGGGCTGGGTCTAGTCGAGCCCGGAGATCAGGACAATAAAGGTTCGAGGACATGGCCATCGGTGGGGAGATTGAGATTACGGGCTTGTTCGGGGGTAATGCCGAGGGTAGCTAGGACGGTCGCGTGTAGATCGGCAGGTGTGCACGGGTAAGCGCGTGGCCGTTCGCCCCGCTCGTCACTTTCACCGAATACCAGTCCTCCACGCACACCGCCGCCGGCTAGCACAGCGCAGTAACAATGCTCCCAGTGGTCGCGTCCGATCTTATCATTGATTATGGGAGTGCGGCCAAATTCGCCGACCGCCACCACTAAGGTTTCTTCGAGTAGGCCGCGCTGGTGCAAGTCATCCAGAAGTGCGCTCAGGACTTGATCCAGGATCGGGCCGTGGCGGTTTTGCAGGATTTCGAAATTGCGGTAATGCAAATCCCAGCCGCCATCGCCGGCATCTTCTTCAGCCTCGACGTGATTGCTCCAATTGACTTGCACAAACGGGACGCGGTGCTCAACGAGTCGGCGGGCCAACAAACAAGATTGGCCGAAGCGCGTCAAGCCGTACCGTTGCCGCAACCTCACAGGCTCCTGACTCAGATCGAAGAGGCGCAGAGTCTGACGCCCCAGAAGCATTTCCAGAGCCTGCCGCTGGTAGGCGTCGAGAGCGGCAACCGCCTGGGAGGAATCGAGCCCACGACGAACCTCGTCCAACTGGGTCAAAAGTAGCCGGCGATCGTGGAGGCGTTCGGGAGTTAACTCGGGAGCCAGTTGTAAAGCCTCGACTCGCACGCCTTGAGTCGGGTTGTACTCGAGGCGAAACGGATCGTAGCGATGGCCAAGGCTGCCACTGCCCTCGCCCACAACGGGCTTTTTGCCCTGGTGGAGCCGGCCACCGATGATGGGGTACGGAGGCAACTGGTTGCGGACGTGGGGGCGAAGCCGACCGACCACCGCACCAAGAGCTGGACGGAGGTTACCATCCAAAACCTGGCCGCCAAGATTCACGGCGCCGCTCATGCTGCCGGTAAGTCCGGTGGTCCCGGCGACACCATGATCGTTGGAGCGAGTGTGCAGCGAACGAACGACCGCCAGCAAATGTGCCAGAT
>BEIM01000407.1 GCA_002898995.1 bacterium HR36 | reverse complement strand
ATAAGCCAGTCCCAGCAGCACCAAGGTCAAGCCACTCAGCGATATATAGAGCCACCAGGGCATATTGAGCCACCAGGCGGTCGGCTTACTCAGCTCCGGTGGTTCGGCTATGCCGAATGCTGAAAGACGAAAGTCCTCCGACCTAGCGCTATCTGGCGAGAATTCCTGGCGAACTCTCATTGTCACCTCCACCGAGGGCAAGTCTATCGTGCCGGAATAGTAAAGTTTGCCACGTGCTGACTGGGATGGTGACTGGAAAGTTTGTGCAAACCAAACCCGGTGCCCTCTTTCGATCGTATAGACACGATAGGCCGTTAAAAGCCAGAAGTCGTCAGGGTCTAATAAGGCCCAGCCCCCCTGGATTCTCAGCCCCCCGCGCAAGGGATATTCTTCAGGTGCCTTCAAGTACTCAAACTCGAAGTGCACGAGTTGCTTTTCCCCGTACGTTTGCCATCGAATCGTGCACAGGCGAAATTGCCGATCTCGAATCAGTTGCGGCAACTGAAGATTCCAAAGCGTCAACCGTGTGAGGCACATGCGCTCAAATCGGTGCCGGAGTTCCTCGTCCTGCTCGCGTACCAGACGGGTGAGCGTCCATGCTGTGCTCCCCTTCTTTCGCGATAGGCGAAAGGAGTAATCAGGATTCTGGCCCCATGCCTCGCCGTACTCTTGGCCAGACGCGTCTTGGTACTCCTCGATTTGCAAATAGCAGTCGTTCATGCGCTTCCACGTCGTCCGCGTCTTCGCTGGTATAGAGCTAATAACTCCGCCTTCTCGCTCCGCGTGAGAAACTAAGACAAAATTCGCAGGAATAGACGCAAGGTATTCCTGCCAGGCTTTGGGCGCTTCTGCATAAAATCGACTTTCTAGCTCCAGGACAGCCGGGTCTTGAGCACCTGCACTGGCACAGATACACAACCATGCTACCCCAGGGACAAAGCCAAGCTGCCAAGTCTTCATAATTGCTGCTTCCCGAAGATCGCATCCGCGGATGGCAGGCTAACCTTCCGCCGAGTTCCTCGCAGGAGCACGCGGTGTTGGCACCTATCAGTCCGTCCGTCATCTATCGCAATATCAACCTCATTGCGTCGTCTGCGTTTGTCCTCGGCATCCACAGGCTATCGGTAGGCCATTGAGCGTCTCTGAGACGATGCAATAGCACATGAAGCAGTCCGGCATACGGTCGGCGCATCCTCCCTCACAGTAGAATTGCGAATTCACCGTGCACCCCAGACTGCAATTGTCACCTCCAGCGCAAGGAATTATTGGTCCTGGGTACTCAGCCCGCAGCGTTGGCACATTGGGCGTGACCAGCCAGCCAAGTACTAACAGGCTCAGACCGAGCGAGATGCTCAGCGACGCGAGCAAATCCCAGCCGTCCTCGACACCTAACGCGGCGTACACCTTCGGCCACACCGCACGCAGCTTGGACTTATACATGGCTCTACCTCCTATCTCCCGGGATTCGCTGGTTTGCCGCTGCCAGGCACCTGCCCGGGTCCCAGGGCCAGCAGCTAGCGATTAGCTCCGCGTGGTGCCGCCACCGCTAGTCAATATGGCCACCTCGCTATGCTTGCGCTCCAGTGCTTCGGCGTCAGTGGATTTGCCGAGTCCCGCGGCAGAAAGGTATGCCTATATATCACTGCACGCGCCCTCTTGATTCTCGGTTACTCCGTAATTCCTGTTTTCCGGCAAGCCTGTAATTTTTCCAAATGTGCAGCATTTGCCTCGGGCTACAGCGTCGTTTCTCGTTTCACGGCAAGGCAAGTTGTCGGCGTCGGCGACGCCAGGCGTAATAAGCCAGTCCCAGCAGCACCAAGGTCAAGCCACTCAGCGATATATAGAGCCACCAGGGCATATTGAGCCACCAGGCGGTCGGCTTACTCAGCTCCGGGGGCTCGGGAACACCATATTGAGAAAGACGAAACTCCGCAGGCGAAGGCAGCGGCCTTTGCCACGCAGAGAATGTGTAGCTTTCATACAAGGCTGATGATGGCCGATCGATCCACTTTTCCAAAGCGCTAATAACGGGGAATCCGTCGTCCAGTCGGCCATAGCTAAGCTGTGCCCTCGTCACGATAGTTTCACCCTGGTGCCGAACTTCTCCCTGGGTTATGGTCCAGAACCTTTCTGGATCAAAGAGGACCCAACCTCTTACGGGCCCTTGCGAGCTTCCCGAAGGTGAGTTATAAACAAATTCGACGCGAAGTGCGATGCTATGGCCGTCTCTCGCTTCTTGCATCTGCTGGATCATGTAGTGCGGGCTAGTGATCGGCTCTCGAATTCCCGCCCAGAAGGGGACATAGGTTGAGTAAAACTCATAGGCGACTTTCTGTGCGTCTGGTAGTTTGGACTCATCTGCTTGCGCTAAAGGAGTAATTGCTACTACCGTCCATGTTGCCTTCGGATCCTTCTTCATAAGTTGGAAGAAATAATCGTCATTTCTACCAGATAAGAGGACGGTTCCGTAGGGACGTCCACGGTCCGTAATGATTTGGTAGGAGACCCATACCTGCCGGCCCAGTCGTCGGTATTGCCACTCATACTCAGAAAAGAGCTTGCCGTCCTTGTAGACCTTGTATCATATCAGGCCTTGAAGTTGTCTGCCACGGTGCTCTAGTTGAGACCAAGCCTGAGGAGCTTCCGTTAGAAAGCGCCTTTGTAATTGGTTGGGGACTGAGGCATTGGCATCCTGCCCCTGCCCGTGCGAAAAGGCAGGTGTTACCGCCAGTGCTAACAGGGGAATTAATCCTCCACACGTCCACTTTGTTAGGCATTTGGGACGAGACGCAGCTTCTCGACGCATACGCATCTCCAGATCGAGATTCGCCCCACGTATTGGAGCCGACGCCCAAAGGCTGGGACGAACGTTGTTAGAGCCCCCTGAAATTCTGACATACACCGGTTGGGCTAATTTAAATGCCCAATAGCTTATTAGGCTAGCTCGCTACCACCAGTTAGATCGGGTGAGCATCGTACCTCCAATCGTTGGAATTCTCGCAAACTCGCGTGCTCATGGGTTCCTCACCGATTGTGTCCACTAGCGCCAAAGGGTGCAATTGCGCCAGTGCGTTCAGCCTAGAAGAAATGTCGCGATGCGGATGAGATACACAGGGCTTTTTACAACCCATAAGTATGTCCGCTCGCAATTCTAGCTGCTCTCACCTGGCCACGGCCAAATCATTTTGATCGCTACAATACGAGTT
>BEIM01000406.1 GCA_002898995.1 bacterium HR36 | reverse complement strand
GTCCAGCAGGACGAGATGCAACTCGTCCGGCCCATCGGTTTCGCCAGGTCGGCGGGGCCCGGTTATCAGCGTAGTGTACACGGAAAGGGGATGGCCCGTGGCAGCGCGGGTGAGCAATTTCAAGAACACAGGCAAATGTTCCCACCGTGGGATGACTTTCTCAATGCCCATGAGGGCGATATGCACCCGCGGCCAGGTGGTGGTCATCCGGCCATTCCCTTCGTTGGTAACCAGCACCAGGGTACCAGTCTCAGCAACAGCGAAATTCACGCCTGTGATGCCAATGTCCGCTTCGTAAAAGCGCTGCCGCAGCAATTGCCGACCCGTTTGCGCGATGGCTTGCGGATCCTCGGGAACAGACTGGCGCAAATGCCGCGACAAAATCGCGGCAATGTGCTCCCGCGTGTAATGGATGGCTGGGGCCACTATGTGCGAGGGACGCTCCCCGCAAAGCTGGATGATAAATTCACCGAAATCCGTTTCCGTCACCTGCACTCCCGCCGACTCCAGCGCCTTGTTGAGGCGGATTTCCTCGCTGGTCATGGACTTGGCTTTGACTACCGCCCGGCCGCCATGGTTCCGGATGATTTTCAGCACGATGTCGCGTGCCCGCTCAGCATCCTCGGCCCAATGCACCTGCCCACCCGCTCGCTGCACTGCTGCGGCCAATTGTTCGAGATAGCGATCCAGATGAGCCAGCGTGTGGGCTTTGATGGTTTTGGCGTAACTGCGCAGCGCTTCGCTGTCGGGCAATGCGGCGAAACCCCGGCGGTTCCCTTGCTGTAACGTTTGCGTTAATCGAGCCAGGGCCTGCTGCAATGGAGCATCGGCCAGCGCCACGTGACTGGCTGCGTAAAAGTCATGATGTTCTTCGCGACAGTAATCCTTCATGTATGGGCTCCATCAGCAACGAGCACTTCCGCCAAATGTAGCGTTCTCACCCGGCTGTGGTGGCGGCGCAAGTATCCACCGATGTTCATCAAGCATCCCGCATCGGTTGAGATCACATAATCCGCCCCACTCTCCTCGATGCAACGGCATTTGTCCCGTACCATCGCCGCGCTGATCTCCGGAAAACGCACGCTGAAAGAGCCACCGAAGCCACAGCATTCATCATGTCGTTCTAGAGCTAGCAACTGCAGGCCACGCACCCGCCGCAGCAACCGTAGCGGATATTCACCCGCACCCAGCGGACGCAAATGACACGCCATATGATACACCGCCTTTCCTGGCAAACACGCGCCAACGTCCTCGCAGTGCAGCACTTCGATCAAAAATGCTGCCAGCTCCCACGTTTTGCGTGCCACTGCCAGCGCTTGCGCATGCAACCGCGGCCGATCCCGAAAGAGTTCAGGATACTCCAGCTTCACCATGGCCGCACACGATCCCGATGGTATCACCACATAGTCCGCCTCGGCAAACACTCGCAACGTATGCTGCGCCAGAACGCGAGCATCTTCCCAATGCCCACTGTTGAAATGGGGTTGACCGCAGCAGGTTTGCCGCTGTGGAAAATCCACTTCCACCCCTAATTTTTCCAGCAGCCGCACTGTCGCCCAGCCCACTTGCGGGAAAAACACATCGCCTAGGCAGGTCACCATCAGAGCTACGCGCATGTTAGAGCAATCGCCGGGTATAGCGCTCCAGCTGTTCACGGAGAAAGCGCAATGCAGGTTCGGCCATGCGGTAAAAATAGTCCCACGAGTGTCCGCCGGCACTCGTCAGCAAATCGCATGTATGTTCGATACCCATCACCGTCAGTTTTTCCCGCAGCCGTTCGTTACCGCGATACCAGAAATCTGCGGGGTCGCAACAAAAATAAATCGCTGCCGGCCAGTTTTCCAACTGCACGTGCAACAGCGCACTATCAAGCCGACAGTGCTCGTTGCTCGGGTACATCAGGTCTAATTCACTCCCCTGGCCCCACGCCTCGTACAAGTCAATCGTCGGACTAATCGCCGCGACCACGGGGAACGTCTTGGGATACTTAAAGGCCAACCGCAACGCCCCATGCCCTCCCAGGCTCATTCCAAATAGACCAATGCGCCCAGTTCGCAATTGCCAGCGTTTTTCCAGCCAGGGCAGCACTTCGTGCAGCAAAAAATCCTCTGGGCTTCGCTGCGAGTCAAAGCTGGGCGCAATCCGATCCAGCCACCATCCCTCCCCGCCCAACGGGGCCACACACGCTAACTGCAACCGCTCCAACCAGTACGTAAAATACGGCTCATCCCGAAGCAGCACCCGATCGCGCCCATGCAAGTAAATCACTCCCCATAGCGGTCGCTCCCTGGGCGTCGGCAGATACCAATCCACCTCATGACCCGCTAATTCATACCGCTCCCAGGTGTTCAGCATGCTTTCCTCGCCAGCCAAGTTAGCGCCCTTCGCTCCAGCTTCCGGCTACATCATTGTATGGGTTTGCTGATTCTTTCATCTCAGCGGCAGAGACCTTGTTCTAAAGGTCTTCCCAGTGCAACTGAAGACTCCCAATGCGGCGGCCATCGAGCGTGTTGCACAGGCGGAGAACCTTATTCTCAAGGCGTCCTCAGGGCAACAGCGCCAAATTCCCTAATTCGGTCGAAAAATCTGTCACGTTTTCGCCTCTCGCGGCGTTAATTACCCAGAGGATAACAAAACCTGCAACGCTTTCTTGCACAAAGGGTCAAAGCCATGACTAGGGTCAAAATGCATCAGCCAATTCCCGAAGATCTGTCCACCCCCAGCCAGCCCAGACTGGGGGCATCCCCGGCCAGCGTCAAAACGCATCAGCCAATTCCCGAAGGTCTGCCCACTCTGCAGGAGCGGACGCCAGACCAGAACCTGCCGAAGGTCGAACTGCATCGGCCAATTTCCAAAGGTCTGCTCACGGCCTACTTCTTTTCCGCGCCACTGTCGCAGGCATTCGATGAAGACCTGGTGCTCTTCCTCACTGCTATGGAAAGCGGTACCGTGAAAGTAGAAGAACACCGCCAGCCTACTGTTCATCGTTTGCGCCTTCGCAACCAAACTGGTAAGCTGGTGTTTATTTTACCTGGCACTGTCGTGTATGGTGGCATGCAAGACCGTATTATCGCATCCGCCGCTTTAATCGAACCAGGTGAGCAAACGGTAGATGTTAGCGCTTTTTGTGTCGAGCCTGCTCGTTGGCACCCAGAGAGTACCCGCGCTAGAGCCTTTCACACACTTGGAAAACACTATTTCCATTATGCCT
>BEIM01000405.1 GCA_002898995.1 bacterium HR36 | reverse complement strand
TTCGGCGAACGCGCCACCAAGCGGCGCAATTCTTCCACCGCCCGCTCCAGCTGGCCTTGTTTTTTGTAAATGCGGGCTTGCCCCAAACAGGCGGCTTCATTGGTCGGGTCTTGCTGCAACACCTGGCGGTACAAGCTTAGGGCACGTTGATAATGCTCATAACGCTGTTCTTTGTCGCGTGCAGCGTCCCCGGCCGCCTCGTAGCAACGCTGTGCCAGGATGAGGAGGGTCTCCAGTTGGGGTTGCCGCCTTCCTTCCGCGCTCGGTTGCGCCGCATGCGGCACGGCTTCGTTTGCCCGTGGAGCTAACGGCAACTCGCCGCGCCAGATACCTTGCCAGTTTACACCGTCTCCGACAGGGGCCAACGACAAGTCGGTCCCCGTACGCTCCCCTAAACAGCCGGTGAGCAGGCACGCCAAAAGTAAAGAGCAGTGGGGGTAAGCCCACCCTTGTATCGCGGCCCAGGATTTCCCCGAGCGCCGCATAGTTCGTCTTCCTCCCAGCCGGCGCTAATTGAACTGGCAAATGAAACTGGCTGCTGCTTCCGCGATGAGCTCCCGCGTCAAATGCACCGGCTGTTTTCTGAATCGGCAAATGGCCTGAACGATCTCCAGCAAATCGCGACAATCCGAAGCCCGGGGACTGCGGCCCTGCGCATAGTAGTGTTCGTACAAGTAATCCACCGCCTCAGGGCAGAAGTTCATGCCGAGGCGTTTGCATTGCAGTTCGAAAATTTTCTCGTACACCTCGCGCGAGGGTGCCTCGATGGCCACCTTATGTCGAATACGCCGCAAAAACGCATCATCCACCAAGTCGCGGGGATCGAGGTTCGTGCTGAAAATGATCAACTCCTCGAACGGCACCTCAAACTTCTGACCGCTGGCCAGCGTCAGGAAGTCATGGCGGTCTTCCAGAGGCAGAATCCAGCGATTGAGCAGTTCACGCGGGCTTACCAGTTGCCGACCGAAATCGTCTATGAGAAACACACCGCCGTTAGCCTTGACATGCAAGGGAGCCTGGTAAAAGTTGGCTTCCGCATGATAACGCAGGTCGAGCATTTCCAGAGTCAGTTCGCCGCCCGTGATTACGACTGGCCGGCGAACCTTCACCCAGCGAGCATCGGTGACGTTGTGATTGAGTAATCGCCGTAACGTCGCTTCGGTATCCTGGCTGGCCAGCGAGGCATCGTCCTCCACGCGCTGGTGAATGGTAGGGTCGTAAACGGTGATGATGCTGTTTTCCGCGAAAAACGCATAGGGGACGTAAATTGCCCCGCCGGATTTGTTGAGAAAATCGCCGATGGCGCGAGCGATAGAAGTCTTGCCGTTCCCTGGCGGCCCGTAAATGAACAGTGACTTACCGCTGACAATCGCAGGCCCTAAAGCGCGGAACAGTTCCTCGGGCACCACCAGATGCGAAAATGCCTCGCGTAGCGCTTCGGGGGTGCAACGAACCCCGGTCACCGCCTGGCGGTAGGTTTGTTCTATATAGTCCAGCAGTGGCACTGGTGCCGGGCCGACATAGCTGCACATCTTCATAGCGTCACGGGCGCGTTCTCGCCCCCTATCGGTCAGGGAGAAGCGATACGATACCTCGCCGATTAAGTCCCCGGCCGTGACCTCGATGCACTTTTCCTTCTTCAGGAACGCCAGCACCTCCTCCAGGCAACGGAAGGGCAGGCACAGAAATCGCGCCAATTCCAGCCCCAACATGCTGCCGCGGGTCAAGAGCGTGCGTAAGACCAGATCGGCTAGAAAGGCCAAGGGCAGCCCAGTTTCTTCGGAATTGCCTGGGGGGCTAGGTGCTTCGGGGAGATCCGAGTTTTCCCACTCCTGGAGCACACTCCGCGAGGAAGAAATCGGCACGACGGATGTCTGGTTCAGTCCGTTCATGGTGTCGAAGCCCCGTTGAAAGATCTCGAGGGACTGGCACAGCACACCGGTTGGCCGTTCTGGCTGGCTGACACCTGTTGTTCGTGGGCTGGTGTGCCTGTGCTAGGTCACTTCTTGACCATGAGCCAGAGGCCGAAGATGACCGCGATAGCACTGACCAGCACCAGGCGCTGCTGGCTATGGAGGGCATCCAGGGTCAGCTGCCACTGATGGCTGAGCCAATCGCCAATCGAGGCGAGCAATGCAGAGGTTATCGACAGCATGGTGATAAGTCCGGCCGGGAAATCTGGTGCTGGGTGAGCGGGTGATGGCCTGCCCGCGGACGATAAAGGCCCTGTCGCTCAGCGATAGTTACCTGGGTTTTGGTTGGTGCCTGAAGCGCCAGGGGCTGGGCCGCTGCCCGTAGCGGCACCCGCAGCGGTGCCCGCGGTGCTGCTGGTGAAGGCGCTGAAGGTGGCCTGGCCTTGAGCGCTGCGATGCATGGACCGCACCGCTTGTTGCGCTTCCTGGCCGTGATTGCTGACCTCAGGCGGGTCGTGCACAGCTACTTGGAAAGCCACCTCCGGCCGCACCGCTTTCAAGTATGCCTGCACCGCCTGCACACGTCGGCTATCGAGTTCCTGGCGTTTTTGGGCCCACTCCTGTTCTTTGCCGCGCTCCAGAGGCAGATCGTGGGCGGTTTGCACGAAGATATAAGGCAAGGGCTCGGGTTGGCGTCGGGCCAGTCGGCTCAGGTGGGCCATGCCGGCCGGCGTGAGCTCATCCGTGCCGGCGCGGAAATGGCTGTTCCAGACGGTGTGTTCCAGAGCCAAGCCATTGCCCACTTGCTGGGCGATCGGCGCCGCCACCTCCTGACGGGCGATGGCACTGTAGCGCGGCAGGCGACGGGGATCGGCCAGGTCGTGAAAGTAATGATAGCCACAGGTGATGCAGCCCAGGTTAGGACTTACCCAGGCTGCCAGGCCGATCCAGAGCCATTTGCGTTTCCGCATCTGCGACCTCCTTTTCGCAGGTTAGTCTGGCAGGTGCATGCCCGCCATTTGCGAATGCACACGAGCTTATTTGAGCATGGCGTTGTAAATCTGGATACCCGCAGGTCCGACCAGCACCACGAAAACGCCCGGGAAAATAAAAAGCACCAGGGGGAAAATCAGCTTCACCGCCGTTTTCTGCGCGCGTTCTTCGGCGAGTTGGCGTCGGCGGGTGCGCATGGCGTCCGATTGCACGCGCAAGGCCTGGGCGACACTCGCACCGAAACGCTCCGCCTGAATGAGAATAGCCGCCAGACTCCGCACATCATCCACCCCGGTGCGGACGCAGAGGTCATGCAAGACGTCGCGGCAG
>BEIM01000404.1 GCA_002898995.1 bacterium HR36 | reverse complement strand
CTTTGCACTTGGTACCACGCACGAGTTGTTCTGCTCGGCGCCGCGGCGCTTGCCCCTGTAAAACCAGCTTCACTATCTCATCTTCTACGCCCAGCCATTCCACCAGCATGCTCAGCGAATCGGCCAGCTTCAGTGTTTCCAAATCCTCGTAAATTGGGGCCGGCGAAAAAAGCTGCTGCAACAAAGAAGGTAGGCCCGCTTCGCCGTATTCCCGCAACCGTTCGGGATTGGGTTTTTGACGTTCCTCCGCCAACCGCACTAAACCCCGTGCTATGTGAAACAGTTCCGAATTGAAAGCCACGCCGCGTTCCAAGAGGTAATACTCGCGATACAGCTGGCGCTGCCGCCGCATGATTGCGGCAATGCGTTGCCGCGCCTGCTGGTACTGCTCAGCCAGGTCAGGCTTGCCCAATTGATGCAAGCGTTTGCAAACGTCCTCCTCCTGCTGCTGCTTGCTGGCCGGCAAACCTGGATCCTGCAGCCCCGCTAGTATCCCCAAGCGTGCCTTGCGGCTGTTTTGGTAGGCGAAGAGCTCATCCTCCGCACGCCGCGCGTTTTCCGGGCTGCGGTCGCTATAGGCCTTTAGCAGCACCTCGCGGCGGAAAATGACCTGCAAGGCCAGGGGAAACTGCACATCCCGCAAGAACTCCAGGTGCGCCACCGTGTTCAGCCGATCCGTTCGTCCCGGATGACCCGCCACGAATACCAGCTCCCCTTCCCCACAACCTCGTGGATCAATCCGCAGGAAATGCGGCGGTCGAACCGGCCGGTCATTCTCGTACACACGGAACAAGCAAATATCCAGGCAATACCGCGGATATTCGAAGTTGTCGGGGTCGCCGCCAAAAAACGCGATCTCTTTCTCGGGCGCGAAGACCAGCCGCACATCCGTGTAACGCTTGTAGTAATACAGATGGTACTCGGCTCCGTGATAAAGCGTAACCACATCACAACGCAGCCCAGTCCGTTGGTGGGCTTCCTGTTCGATGTCGAGGATAGCCTTGCGGCGAGCGGTGTTGGCTTCCGCCGCCGACATGCCAGGCCGCACCGCCGACTGCACCCGCCCAGTTACGTCTTCGATGCGCACGAGCACGTTCAATTCCAGATCGGGGCAGCGCAATTCCTCCTCGGGTTTGCGGGCGTGGTATCCATGCGTGAGCAGATCCCGTTCGGGGGTGCTCAGTTTCTGCAACTGATCGGAGCCCACGTGATGGTTGGTCATCACCAGACCGGTGGACGAAACGAACGAGCCGGAGCCTCCCGTGTTGAACCGCACGCAGGCTTGCTGCAACCGTTCCAGCCAGGCCGGTTCGGGCGTGAAACCGTAGCGCTGCCGCAGCAATTCTCGCGGCGGCCGATTGAACAGCCACAACCCCTCCTCGGCACGGATTCCCCACCCTGCCAAAGTCGCCACGGTAAGGGCCAGCAGTATAGCCAGGGACACCTTCCTGTGCATGGCGCAGACTCCTGTGTTGGCCATCTTCAAGTCATCAGCTTCTGCCATCTTTTTATGGCTGGGCGCAGCTAACGACACGGCAACGCACCGACTGCCTGCGTATCCGTCCGCAACCCGCGAAACGCTGCCTTGTTCCTCGGAGCCCTGGAAACGGGCGCTGGCACTGAGGAATCACTCGCTTGTGTACGCTGAGCTGCAGCAGGCGATTCTGCACGCCTGGAAACGGGCGCTGGCACCGACGAATCAATCGCTAGTTCGCCAATATGGGGCGCAGCGCCGTTCCGAGTACGCTTCTCAACCCACGGCGGGCTGGCCACCCGTGGCTGCTGGCAGAGTGCGCTTCGTGGAGAGAATCGAATGCCCTCCGCATGCGCGGGTCGCGCTCGGGTTGTGCTTCGCGGACCGTGTGCAATTGAACGCGGTTGCAAGTGCGTTTCACACAGTTATGGCGGAGGGATGGCCGGCGCTTTTGCATCTGCGCTGCAGTTAGTGTCGCACCTGCGACAGATGAGGCCGACAAACGCTCTAGTAACGCTAGTTCCGCGGGGCCTCTCCGTGCCGACGTAAGATAACCGCACCCTTGTTTGTGCTCACTAAGGCCCTGACTCTGGGATTAGGTCGTTATGTGCCATCCAGGTGCAACACATAACATTCCTGGGCGCGCAATTCCGTAGAGGGGGACGTGTTGGCATCGGGCATATTTGCTTCAAGTAGTCAAGCGGGATCCGACGGACTAGTTTTTTCCACGAGCTGGCCATTTTCGAAGCGGAAAGATTGCTGGCGAGTAATCGGCTGGCCGTCGTCGCCTCGGAAGCGATAGATGATGGTAAAGGTTTCGCTTTTGCCTCGCTCACCGGTACGGGTCCACTCCAAATATTCAAGTGTGTCCGGCCGGGCCACAAACGCTTGCAGCTCTTTTTCGATGCTTTCCATTTCGGGATAGGGACATTTACCACTGCCGCGATCCTGGCGATCGGCATAGCTACTGCAGCCAAGCATAACTGCCAAGGCCAGACTGGCGGTGCAGCACCATGTTAGCAAGCTGGATAGTTTGCGCATGGCAGCCTCCTCGTCCGACAATCGCTAGCGGCGGATTTGAGGCACACGCCTATAGGAGTCGGACGGGTCCTCTACCCTCTCTGCGCCAAGACGACCCCACTATTGCTCAGTATTGTTGAAAGGTTCTTCGCCATCGCGGCTAGCGACGCTGAGATAAACGCGCATGTCCACCGTACTGCGGATGAAACGGATGCTTACGTCTGCCATGACAAAATTCGTCCCGCCCACATGCATACTGCTAAAACTGATGTCGTTGAAATTATTTGAGCCGTTGTAGCCGGTGGAATTGATCGGGTTGGCCACGTTCTTAGCACAGGCATTGTTATCAGTGGTCTGCCGACCCCGATGCCAAGCACGGTACCCATTCGTCCAGTTGCGCGAAATCTCGCCCACCATCAGGGTGTTTGACGTGCCATCTATGATTTCTGAAATGTTGATCCAGTAATCTCGTCCCACGACACCCTGCTGTGCGAAACCTCCGTGATTGCCACTGGTCACCCGATAAGCTGCACCAGAAAGCGGGTTGGTTCCTTTGGGGCCTTGGTTGCCATAGTAGTGGATGGTGTAGGGCTGCTGGTTATTGACTGCCTCAAAACTTGCTTGCGACCGCTTCACTGGACTACTGGGACACTGATACAGTGGGATAAGGGTAAGCCCCATCTGGTTATACGGAGCGGCGTTGTAACTGACAATTGTCGCTGCAGGATTGTTCACGCCTGGATTCTG
>BEIM01000403.1 GCA_002898995.1 bacterium HR36 | reverse complement strand
AAAACCCCGACGGAACTGTGGCGCGAAATCAACCGATTAATGCAGTTGGGGCAGTGGACGGAAGTAGAACGCCTAAGCTCGGAACTATGCCATTCCCTAAGCACTGTGCCGCCCGAATGGGTGAACGAATTAGGCGTTTCACTAGCCCGTTATGGGCGCCTAACCCTAGCGGAGCAGCTCTATCGCAAGTTGGTCGAGTTCTATCCGAATTACGCCGCTGGTTACGGCAATCTCGGATTGGTGCTCCGGAGATTAGGGCGTACAGATGAGGCCGTATATTCCTTTCTGCGTGCGCTGCAATTAGACCCGAATTTTGTAGAAGCACTTAACAACTTAGCGTTGCTGCTGCGAGATATGGGCCGACTGCAAGAGGCGGTTCAATACTTAGAGCGCGCTGTTCAAATACGTCCGAATCAGGCAGTCTTGCATGCGAACCTTGCTCAGATTTATAGAGCGCTGAATCGCCACGAGCACGCCGTGCGTCATTTTCGCCATGCCTTGACGGCGCAGCCGGGACACCTAGATATTTGTCTTAGCCTCAGTCTTAGCTTACTGGCATTGGGGGAAGAAGCGGAAGCCGAGAATTGGGCGCGGCATGCCACTATCCTGGCGCCGGGTAGCGCGGATTCCTGGAACACGCTGGGCACTATACTCTCCAGCATGGGACGTTACCGCGAAGCCCTTGATTGTTTCAATCAAGCCTTGCAAATGGAACCCCAACATCATTTAGCTCACCTCAATCGCGGCCTGGTCTTTTTACTTGAGCGCAACTGGGAGCGCGGCTGGGAGGATTACGAACATCGCGTATATCTTCGGCCGCTGGAATGGCAGCGGTTCGCGCAGCCTCGTTGGCAAGGAGAGGCCCTTTCCGGTAAAACCATTCTGTTGGTTGCGGAACAAGGAATTGGCGATATTGTGCAATTCGTGCGTTATGCCGCTGTGCTGCGCCAACAAGGAGCACATGTGCTGTTGGAATGTCCCAAGAACTTAGTGCCCTTGCTTAGCCGTACTATAGGGGTGGAGAGGTGTTATGCCCGAGGGGAATCCTTGCCAGGGTGTAACTTTTATAGCCCGTTACTTAGCATTCTGCGTTACCTAGGATGTCCGCCGGAAAATATTTCAGCGCCGGTTCCCTACATAGCAGCGGATCCGAATCTAGTTGCGAGCTGGCAAAGCAAGTTAGCCCAGTATAGCGGTTTGCGTGTGGGGATCGCTTGGCAGGGAAATCCGAACTATCCTAATGATTGGCAACGTTCTGTGCCCCTAAACATGTTTCGTAGCCTGGCCAAGATAGCAGGCGTTACCCTGATTAGCCTGCAGAAAGGACCTGGTGAGGAGCAACTAGCAAAGTGCGATTTTGAGGTAGCTGATTTGGGCCCAGAACGCGACGCAGCGCAGGGAGCATTTATGGACACTGCGGCCATCGTGCAACATCTCGACCTGGTGATTTGCACAGACTCGGCCATCGCCCATTTGGCAGGGGCACTGGGCCGGCCGATTTGGTTGCTGTTGGGATACGTTTGCGACTGGCGCTGGGGCACGACAGGGGAGACAACGTTTTGGTATCCGACCATGCGTTTGTTTCGGCAGCAGAAGCGCGGTGACTGGACGACGGTTTTCGAGTCGGTTGCCTGGGAATTGCAGAAGCTGGCGCAAGCGAAGCTGGGCCGATCATCCTTTGGCACTGTGCAGGAAATATGCGTGCCCGTTGCCCCTGGGGAGTTGCTGGACAAGATCACCATCCTGCGAATCAAGCAGCAGCGCATCGTTGAGGCCGACAAGCGGCGAAATGTGGAAATTGAATTGGCGGAGCTGGAGAAAGTGGCGGGTCAGCATTTGCCGCACACCGCGGAATTGGATCAGTTGATCCAGGAGTTGCAAGCAGTCAATCTGGCTCTCTGGGAGGTGGAAGACGCATTACGCGATTGCGAACGGCACCAGGATTTTGGGCCTCGTTTTGTGGAATTGGCCCGCTCGGTGTATCGCCACAATGATCGGCGTGCAGAGATCAAAAAACGCATCAATTTGCTGTTGGGTTCGCGACTCGTGGAAGAAAAGTCATATCGGCCTTACTGAGGAAAGTGAGTGCGGCGAACGCCGTGGCAGCAATGGAGCAAGCAGCAAAGGTAGCGGATATCTTACCAGTGGACACAGAGGGTGAACGGGTCCACGTGTTTCGAGCGGGGAACCCCTGAACACAAATGCCCCTGTGGCGTATACTATTTGATAGCGAGGCGCGTACCAGAAACCAACCCGCCTGCCGTAGGCGTTGGCTGCCATGACATGAGCAAGGAGATTGGGCATGTACCTACCGCTGGCATTCTTCAACTTAGGAACGCCGGAGCTGATCATCATCCTCATCGTCGGCGTGCTGTTGTTCGGACGCCGACTGCCGGAGGTAGGGCGTTATCTCGGCAAAGGGATTGTTGAGTTCAAGAAGGGATTGCGTGGCATAGAGGAAGACATTGAGCCGCCACAGAATGCCCCGTACGGACCGGCGGCCAGCAATCCGCCAGAACCTCCAGCACCGCCGAAGCGTATTTCGCCGACGGCGCCAAAATTTGAGGAAAGCAATCCGCCCGTGGCGTAAGCAAGCATCGAAAACGGACCGAACCACAACCCGCCAAGGTGGGCATCATGCCGTTGTTTCATTCGCGTTTGGCGGGGCGACCGGCGAAGCGTTCGGAACCGTTTGGAAGTGGATTCCTTTTGCGTTTGGTGACGCCCTGTGCAAAGGCGACACCCGCTTCAAAAAAGTTTCCTTGTTGCAGTCGGACACCTTGCAGCCGGTTGGTGAACTGCTGGAGGCCGCAAAATCGTTATGCAGTTTCAACGGCCGCGGCACGTTGCAGACCGAAACGCGCGATGCCCATTTCACGGAGTTTGAATTTCTGGATTTTCCCTGTTACCGTCGTGGGATATTCGTCCACGAAGACGATGTAACGTGGAATCTTGTAGTGGGCAATGCGGTTGCGGCAATATTCGCGGACTTCTGCTTCTGTCAGGGCCATGCCCGGGCGCACACGAATCCAAGCGCTAACCTCTTCGCCATATTTCTCGTCTGGCAAGCCGACAACTTGCACGTCGAGGATCTTGGGATGGGTGAGTAGGAACTCCTCGATTTCGCGGGGATAGATGTTTTCCCCGCCGCGGATGATCATGTCCTTGATGCGGCCGGTGATGTGATAGTAGCCATCGGGGGTTTGTACCGCCAAGTCCCCCGTGCGGAGCCAGCCATCTT
>BEIM01000402.1 GCA_002898995.1 bacterium HR36 | reverse complement strand
ATGGTGGTGCGGCACAGTTCAGCGGGGGCACCGCAATTGCTCGCCCAGCATCTGCGCTGCTGCATTGTCAACGCTGGCGACGGTGCCCATGAGCATCCAACGCAAGGTTTACTGGACGTTTATACGATTCGGCAAATTAAGGGGCGGATCGCGGGGCTGACGGTGGCGCTGGTCGGCGACATTTTGCATAGCCGCGTCGCCCGTAGCAACATCCACGCCTTGAAAAAGCTGGGCGCCCACGTGATCGTCTGCGGGCCTTCCACACTGGTGCCGCCGCAACTCGAATGCCTGGGTGTAGAAATCAGCTACAACCTGGACGAGATTTTGCCGCGCTGTGATGTAGTGAATCTGCTGCGCATCCAGTTTGAGCGGCAGCGGACCGGGCTATTTCCTTCAGTGCATGAGTATGCGCGGCTATTCGGGATGGATGGGGCGCGGTTGCGGCGGGCGCGGCCGGACATCCTTATTCTCGCTCCGGGGCCGATCAATCGCGGCGTGGAGATTACACCCGAGGTAGCAGACGGCCCGCACTCGGCCATTCTCCAACAGGTTAGTAACGGTCTGGCCGTGCGCATGGCAGTGTTATATCTGCTCAGCCACGGTACGCGTGGCCGTGAGGAGAATCGCCCGGCCAACTCGGCTCGGGACTGGGAACTCCGGCAACCATGAAACGAATTCTCATACGCGGTGGACGGGTGATTGACCCCAGCCAGGGTCTCGACCAGGTCACCGACCTGTGGATTGAAGGGCAGCAGGTGCTGTGTCTGGGCCAGCGTCCCGAGTGGCATGCGGACACTGTAATTGACGCCGCCGGCAAGATTGTGTGTCCGGGCTTGATTGACATGCACGTGCACCTGCGTGAACCCGGCCGGGAAGAGGACGAAACGATTGCGACAGGCACGGCGGCAGCGCTGGCGGGCGGGGTCACGAGTGTCGCCTGCATGCCCAACACCGAACCGGCCATGGACAATCAAACGGCGGCGGAATTCGTCATTCTCCAGGCCCGCCGCGCCGGTAACGCCAACGTCTTCCCCATCGGTGCCATTACCAAAGGCCGACGCGGTGAGGAACTGGCCGAGTTGGGCGGGTTGGTCGAAGGCGGTGCCGTTGGGTTTTCCGATGACGGCAGCCCGGTGCGCAGTGCCGAAATCATGCGCCGCGCCCTCGAATACTCGCGGATGTTCCAGCGCGTCGTCATGGATCACTGCGAGGATACGGAACTGACCCGCGACGGGGTCATGAATGAAGGGATAGTGAGCCTGGCACTGGGGTTGCGTGGCATGCCCGCTGCCGCCGAGGAAATCATGGTCGCCCGCGATCTCATCCTGGCGGAACAAACCGGCGGCCGGCTTCATATCCTCCACGTTTCCACTGCGGGGAGTGTGGAGCTGATTCGACAGGCGAAACGCCGCGGCATCCAGGTCAGTTGCGAGGCTTGCGTGCATCATTTTAGCCTGACCGAGGAAGCGCTGCGGAGTTTCGACAGCAATTTCAAAATGAACCCGCCGTTGCGCACGCGCCGCGACGTCGAAGCGATCCTGGAGGGCTTGCGCGACGGCACGATTGACGCGATCGTTACGGATCACGCACCCCACGCCCCAGAGAAAAAGCTCCGCGAACTGGACCAGGCGCCTTTTGGTGTGATCGGGCTGGAAACGCTGTTGCCCATCTGCATTCAGAAGCTCATCGAGCCGGGCGTGCTCACCTGGAGCGAGTTGATCGCCAAGCTGACGGTCAATCCCGCCCGCATATTGGGCATAGACCGCGGCACGCTCAAGCCTGGGGCCATTGCGGACATAACCGTCATTGACCCGGCCGTGGAATGGACAATAGACCCGAACCAGTTTCGCAGCAAGAGCCGGAACTGTCCGTTTGCCGGCTGGCGGGTGCGTGGTCGGGCGCATGCCGTCCTGGTCGCCGGCCAACTCAAATACACGGCAGCCAGTCTCCCGGCCGATTGACGCCTGCCGCTCGTAGTAATCTGCCGATTCCCTAACAATCGCCTGCCAGCCAGCCCAGCGCGTTGGCCGCCTGCAACCAGTGTCATCTCCAGCCGTTATTTGCGACTAATATCCCAGGGTGTTGGTAGTGTCCTGGCACACCGGCACGGCAGTGCTAAGTGATGAAGAAAGATGGCGACCGAAGCAGTACACGCGAGTAACGATCCGGCAGAGTGGGTTGACCGATACGGAGACATGCTCTTTCGCGTGGCTCTGGTGCACGTCGGTGATCGGGAAATAGCCGAGGAACTGGTGCAGGAAACGTTTCTGGCCGCGTTGCGAAACCGCCAGCAATTTGCCGGCCGTTCCAGCGAGCGCACTTGGCTGGTGGCGATTCTCAAGCACAAGATTGCCGACCATTTTCGCCAGCAGCGGAGCGCACCCAAGCAGTTTGTTCAGGCCGAGCCTAGTGAAGCGGAAGACCCCTGGTTTACTGCGGAGGGCAAATGGCGTCGTGCACCCGCTGCCTGGCACTATGACCCGGTCGAACTGGCTCATGCCCACGAATTCCAGGAACAACTTCGCCAATGCCTGGAAAAACTGCCCGCCCGGCAAGCCACCGCTTTTGTCTTGCGGGAGGTCGAGGAACTCAGCTCCTGCGAGGTCTGCGAAATCTTGGGTACGACACCAGGATCGTTGGGGCAGTTGTTGTATCGTGCGCGGATGGGCCTGCGCCAATGCCTGGAACACCACTGGTTCGGCACCACCAAGGGGGAATGAACCATGCTCTCCTGCAAAGAGGCAACCCGTCTGGTATCGCAAGGCCTGGACCAGCAACTCCGCTGGTGGAATCGGCTGCAATTGCGCATCCACCTTCTCCTGTGCGCGCTATGCAGCAGGACCGCGCGGCAATTCCAGCGATTGCGTGATTGGATTCGCTGCTATGCGGGTCAGTGCCAGCACCAGCCCGCCACACCCAGCGCCAGCCAGTTCCAGTTATCCCAGCCAGCACGCAATCGTATCAAAGAGCGGCTCCGTGCGGAAACCGGCGACGCCGCGTCATGAGTGCCCGGCTTTTGCGACTAATCGGATGACGTAGCGGTCTGAGTCGCCCGAGCAAACCTAACACGAGAGGAGGTGTCCGATGCTTTGGCGGATGCTGGCAGTGCTGATGCTTACGGCAACCCTGGCCGGCCCCTATGGAGGCTGCCCGGGCTGTTGCAGCAGCCACGCCCAGCAGGCTCAAACCAGGCCAGTGATTTTGCAGGTCACCGGCATGACCTGAGGTGTCGGCTGCGTCGCCAGGGTGCAAAAAGCACTCCTGTCCTTACCGTGGGTA
>BEIM01000401.1 GCA_002898995.1 bacterium HR36 | reverse complement strand
TGAATGTGCCAGTTTTCGAGCCAACGGGCATACAGCTTGGGGGCAGGAGCTGCAACCACCCCCGCGAGCACCATTAATAAAGAATCGGAGACGAAAAGCGAAAACCAGCGCAGGCCAGTGATGAGCCAGGCGTACGCCAGGCCGTTTGCTGCCCCTGTGTAGAACGGAAATACGAGCCAGCGTAGGATGCGCCAGCGAGGCACCTGGGCAAGGATGCGTGGCCCCCAGTGCAAGCGCTCGCTAATGGCTATGAGCCACGCCAGCCAGCTGACCAAGGTGATGGCCACTGGCGTACATAGTGCCAGGAAATCCAGTATATCGCGCCATACTGCCGCCGCGCCCAAGCCCAGCCAAATGCTCCGACCCCCCTCGATGAGCACCGCTAGGATCGCAATGTACACAATGGGGCCCAGCAATAACACCAGCTTGAAGACGAAAGCTCGATTGCTCGGCAGCGGACACAACAGCGCATGCGTGGCCGCGAAGAAAAATGCTGCGAGAAATAGCGCGGTCACACCTATCCCCGCAATAAGCACCATCGCTTCCCCAGAAGCCCCTCCGCGAATATCAATCATCGAGACCATAATCAGCCCAGGATGGATCCAAAACATTAAAAGTGCGAAGCCCATGCCAAACAAGAGGCTGAGCGGGCCGGCCACGCGCAGAGCGCCGATACATATGGCAATTTGCACCATCGCAACCATAACCAGCAAATCCATCCCTAAAAGCATCGCAGCGTGTACCAGGTCCAGCCCCCGCAGAAAGTACGCCATGGTCATAACTGGCGCCGACATGCTGAAGAACAACAGGCCCAGCACTACGGCGGCCAGCAGTTTCCCCAACACCAACCACACCGGCCGTAGCGGAGTGATGAACATCAAATCTAGGTTCACGTCAGCAGAACGCTCCCTAAACAGACGGACTCCTGCATACAACGGCAGCACACCCGCAGTAGTAATGAGAAGTTGCACCTGCACTGCAAGGAAGACCTGGCGGCCCACGGGTTCTTCCGAAAGGACGTTCTCGCTTACCGTCATCAGGATTACGCCGATCACGATAATTTGCGCGACCAAGTAAACAATGAGCATGGTCGTAACGACCCCGCTCCGCATGGCCTGACGCAGTTCTTTTACGACAATGGGGTTGGGCCAATCGTCGAGCCATTCTGCAACACGAAGCAGCCACGAAAGAAGGCGGGGCCGGGAGGATCCTCTTGCCGCTGCAATTGGAGCTGCGCTCATGCCACTTCTCCCTTGGTTACCGCCAGGAAAAGCTGTTCCAACGCCGCAGACTCGATTTGAAACTCGACCACCGAAAGTCCTTGCCGCACCATTTCCGTCAGCAAGGCGCAACACTCCTGATCTCCGCCACGCACCTGAACGCGCAACACCTGGTCGGTTCGCGTTACCGATTCCACATGGGGCAAGCAGAGGACCTTTTCGACCGCCCCATCTACGTCTGCCAACAATCGCAGGCGGACCACGCGGTGCGCCACTCTCTCGTGCAGGATTTCCTGCAAGGACCCTGCTCGTACTAGCTTGCCTTGCTCCAGGATGACTACGCCCGTAATCATTTGCTCCAGTTCGGCTAGGATGTGGGAACTCACCAGGATAGCCTTTCCCTGGTTGCACAAGGCTCGCAGCAACTCGCGAAGCTCTATGCGGGCCCGCGGGTCCAATCCCGCTGCCGGTTCATCCAGCACCAGTACGGGCGGATCGTGGACCAGCGCCCGCGCCACGCTGACTCGCTGTTTCATCCCTTTCGATAGCGCATGGATACTTTTGTCCCGCAGGTTAGTGAGGTTGGTAAACTCCTCAATACTCTCCAGCACCCGGCGCCGCATCTGCCCGCGTAAACCGCAAGCCCGGGCGAAAAAGTCCAAGTACTCGTGCACCGTAATGTCCCGATGGCTGGGTAACGAATCGGGCACAAAGCCAATCAGGCGCCGGCCGTGTTCGGGGTACTGGACGACGGACCGGCCATCCACGCGGACATCCCCAGCAGTAGGCTCATCCAGCGTGGCGATGATCCGCATCATCGTCGTCTTACCCGCACCGTTTGGGCCAACCAAGCCAATAATTTGGTGCTTTTCAAACGAAAAGGAGACATCGTCCACGGCTTTGACGTTGCCAAAATACCGTTTCAGGCCATCAATCTCTATCCGCATGGTCGTGCCTCAGCGCTGCACTGTTTCGAGAATGCCTACAATCCAGCAGCGTTCCTCCCGCACCCCTATCCAACGCAGGCCGACTGGCAAGAACGGGTTGCCATCCAATTCTGCCAGGTAGCGCCCGGGACACAGAAGGGCGGCGGCCTCTGGGCCACCTGCCGAACATAAGGTATCCAGCCAGGAATGCGAGCCCCAGCGAGGTTGTCCTCGGCTCATCCAGGTCGACAACGTCCCAGGGCAGTATGGTGGCAGCGTCCCTTTGGGCACTGCCGGAGGCGCATCCTCGCCTGGCCTCGCCTCTCCCGGCAAAGTTGCAGCCGTTCCCAGCGGTGCAGTGCCCGGCAACCTTTTCCAGCCAGTACCTGACGGTGTCGGGCTGGTAACCGGTAGCGACGGAGGCGTTCCGCCTCGGGGCGCCGCGCCGGGGAACCCCGGCGATGCAGGTGTCGGGCTGGTAATAGGTAAGGAGGGGCGTGTTCCTGGGGGTGGCGTAGCTCGGGTGCTGAGCACTGAAGGAATCGGGGAGCTTCCCAACGGCAAAGGATAACGGTCATATCGGAGGCCAGCAGAAGACTCCGCCCACCCATTAGAGCCCAAGTAAACATGCGGTTCCTGAAGTGCATGAATGTACTTCTGGTATTGTTCGGGCGGGGCAGTAGGCTGCAGTTCCACTTCCGCGCCAGCAGCAACAAAGTCCGCCTGCCACCAGCGGCCAGCCTGATCGCACAAGATCAAATTCTTCAAGGCGACCCCGAAGTTGTTGGCGGCGAAAAGGCGCTCTCCTTCGCGGCGCAAAGTGAGGCGTTCTCGACGCACTTCGTTGCGCCGGGCCAAAACGTATTCCCGTACGCGCGGCATCACCCAGCCGCTGACGAGGTGCTGTTTTTCCGACCAATCCAACATTACCGTTCGGTCTGGCTCATAAGGCCCTGGCCGATAGGGGCCGAAGCCAGAGGACGGAAGCTCGTGCAAGTGCCGCACCTGGTTCAAGAACACGGGCTCGATTTCATAGTCCCATTGCACGCCGCCCGGCGGAGTTATCGGCGAGTACAGCCCTATTGTTCCTAGAGTAGTAGCGCGATGGTTTCGCTCGTCCAGCACGGTCAGGCTT
>BEIM01000400.1 GCA_002898995.1 bacterium HR36 | reverse complement strand
CAGACCGCCGGTACCTGGAAGACGATGCCTTTGCTCCGTTGTTCCAGCATCCTGAGTTTATCAAGCTACGCCAATGCTTACCGAAAGCCCCGCCAGATGCCTGACGAACCGTGAAATGGCTTCGCTGCTCCTCCAAGTTCTTGGATACACTCGCTAAGTCTGCGTGAACAAAAGCGCAAGCTAATTACTCCGCGCCTGCAAACACTGTGCAGCGACAGGCAGCTGTTCGTGTTGGGCACAAAGGCAATCGCTGAGCATGTCAATAGGCCAGCGGTGTCAGGCCAAACTACTAGACGCAGACTAGTTCGCACTACCCACGGCAGGCGGGGCGTTGGTGCTTCAAGTGGGACTCGTGATTGAACAACCGGCTTCCAGAGGTAAGCCAGCCTCTTTCCAAGCACGATAACCACCCCACATAGACCAGACGTTGCAGTAGCCCATCTTCTGCAAATTGTCGGCAGCGAGAGCCGAGCGATAGCCACCTCCACAATATAACACGATTTCC
Organism: bacterium HR36; assembly: GCA_002898995.1. Lineage (GTDB taxonomy): Bacteria > Planctomycetota > Planctomycetia > Gemmatales > HRBIN36 > HRBIN36. The sequence goes on along the minus strand of BEIM01000400.1, from coordinate 2,780 downwards.
GCGGTGCAATCAGGGATGTACTTTTCGATGTCGCGCTCAATGACGCCTTTGCTCAAGTGCACAGCGCCAGGCAGGTGGTCGTGAGCGTATTCGCTTTCCTCTCGCACATCAATGAGATGAAAGCGTTCACCACGCCGCATTTTTTCGCACACCTGTTCCACGCTTAATTCGCGGATACGCTGGCGGGCTTCCTGGACTAATTGCAGGAACCTTGGCGAATGCTGTTTCATAATGTTCGCTCCAGATTCAGTGCGGACGGCTTGCCCGATCCGCTCGCCCGGCCAAAGCATTTTAGCAAGCAAGTGCGAGGATGAGCGTGGGCGCGTCAGCGATCGCATCAGATCACGGCATCCAGAGGCGGATTCGTTCGCGGTTTGGCAACAAAAAGCAAAAAGGTGGGACTATCCGCATCAAAACGTAAGGAATCAAACTGTTCGACGCCCCTGGCGATTTGGATGAGGCGCACCTCGACGGGTGGGCCAAAGCGGCGGAGAGTTTCGTACATGCGTGTCAACGCATCGAGGGAGGCAACGTTGACGACAAGCCGGCCACCAGGCAATAGCGCTTCCCACGCCGCTTCCAGTAAGCGGGTCACTTCCTTGCCGGTGCCACCGATGAAAATGGCATCCGGACGAGGCAAGTCGCGGAACATAGCTGGGGCAGTGCCGTGAATCGCCCGGACATTGCGCACCCCGAACCGTTCGCAGTTGGCCAGAATCAAGTGGTAATCCGCAGCATCTTGTTCGATGGCGAAGACCAGACCATGCTCTGCCAATTGTGCTGCCTCGATAGACACCGAACCTGACCCAGCCCCGATGTCCCAAACCGTGCTCGTGGGCTGCAAATCTAAAAGCGCTAGGGCGATCGCCCGCACCTCGGCTTTCGTGATGAGCGAAGTCTTGAGCTGGCTTTGCGCGAAGACTTCCTCAGGGTTGCCGAAACGCCGATACTGCGAGACCCGTCGGGGCGATTGCGGGGGATGCGGTTTCCGCTTCAAAATCAGGACGTTGAGCGGGGCAAACTCCATCTCCGCGATCTCATAGAGTTCTCCCTGAGTGACTCGCTCATTGGGCATGCCGAGATTCTCACACACCGCCGCGGTGAAGTAATCCAGGCCGCGTTGCAAAAGGGCCCTGGCCACGGCTGCCGGATCGTCTTTCTCCGTCGTGAACAGTCCCACCGTTTCGGCGGTGCGAACGCGTTCCAGCACCTCTTCGAGTGGATGTGTTGCCAGGTTGGTCAGGTACGCATCTTCCCAACTCTCCTTGATACGGGCGAACGCCAGTTGCATCGTGCTGACGTGCGGAACAATCTCGAACCGTTCTTTGCCCAATCGGTCGCACAGGTACTTAGCGACACCGTAAAACAACGGGTCGCCGCTGGCCAGGACCACGGTGCGTTTCCCAAGGTTCTCCTGGACCAATTGAACCAGCCGCGCCAGGTCGTTGCCCACGGCAATGGTTTCCCCGGGCAGCCGGGGCAGTAGCGGCAGAACATTGTCCGATGCTAGAATGACCTCCGCTTGTTGTAGTAGTCGTCGCGCATACTCCGTCAAGCCAGACCAACCGTCGGCCCCGACACCAACAACATAAACCTTGTCCCAGATGGCTTCGGCCACGGCTACCTCCTCAAAATTTCTTGCTCACAGGACCAGCTGCAGACCTACCCGATGTTCCCGGAAGAGATTTCTTTGCGTTATGATACAATGACATGGGATAAGGGTGATAGCGTACAGACAACCGCCGGCCAAAATCGCCACGGCATTCCCTCCAGCCCCAGACGTACTAACGGCTCAGGTGCTCATCACATGAACTGGCAGTGCAAGCTCCCAGCCGAATCCCTGGATGCACCACTTCCCGATGTGGTCGGCAACAGTCCGGCAATGCGCGAGGTGTACCGCCTGGTGCGGCTAGTAGCCCCTACCAAAGCGACAGTGTTGCTGGTGGGCGAAACCGGCACCGGCAAGGAACTGATTGCCAAAGCCATTCACCAGCTCAGTCCCCGAGCAGACGGCCCCTATATCCGTGTCAATTGTGGAGCCTTAACTGAGACCCTTTTGGAAAGCGAGTTGTTTGGGCACGTCAAAGGCGCCTTCACCGGCGCCGTGGACAACAAGACCGGACGCTTCGAAGCAGCGCACACAGGGACAATTTTCCTGGACGAAATTGCCAGCATGAGTCCGAAGTTGCAGGTGAAGTTATTGCGGGTCCTGCAGGAACAGGAATTCGAGCGAGTGGGCGACAGTCGCACTATTCGCGTGGATACTCGAGTCATCGCTGCTACTAATGTCCAGTTGGAACGGGAAGTGGAAGCCGGCCGATTCCGTGATGACCTGTATTACCGCCTTAACGTGGTTCCCATTTATCTCCCACCGCTTCGGGAACGGAAAGAGGACATTCCCGCTCTCGCCGAGTTTTTCCTGCGCCGGTACTGCCAGGAGAACCACAAGGAAATCAAGGGTATTGAGCCTGAAGCGGTGGAATTGCTCCTGAGCCACGACTGGCCTGGTAATGTACGGGAGCTGGAAAACGATATCGAGCGAGCGGTTGTCCTGTGCCGCGATGATTGGATCACAGCCGATTTAATCTCGGCGCAACTTCACACGCCCCACCGTTTGCGGCGGCCGCGGGATAGTCGGGATTCCATTGACCATTTGATCCGCCGGCTGGTACGTGCCGGCCTGCAGCATTACGGAGAGGAGGCGGGGAAGCTCTACGATTTGCTCGTGGGCGGCGTAGAGCGCGAGTTGATTGAGCAAGTGCTCCGCGAATGCCACTATG
>BEIM01000399.1 GCA_002898995.1 bacterium HR36 | reverse complement strand
ACAACGAAAGTGAAGAAGCAGTGTATGCTCAATTGCCCGGCTTGAAAGTGGTCATCCCCTCACGTCCGCGTCGGGCGCGCGCTTTACTCGTCGCCAGTATCCGGGATCCCGACCCGGTTGTTTTTCTCGAACCCAAGCGTGTTTATCGCTCGCTGCGTGAAGAAGTGCCTGACGAAGAAGACCTGTTCCCGATCGGCGAGGCCGAGGTCGTGCGTCCTGGTCGGCACCTGACGCTGATCACCTACGGAGCGATGTTGCAGGATTGTCTCCAGGCTGCGGAACAGGTCGAACGCGAAGACCAGGTCAGCATCGAGGTCATTGACCTGCTGACCATTGTGCCTATGGACACACGCACCCTTGTCGCCTCCGTGCAGAAAACTGGCCGGTGTGTCGTTGTCCACGAAGCCCCTCGCAGTTGCGGAATTGCCGCGGAGATTATCGCCCGCATCAACGAGGAGTGCCTGCTGTACTTGCACGCTCCCGTGGCCCGCGTAACGGGTTACGATATTCCTTACCCCTTCTTCGGCCGGGAACACGCCTACCTGCCTAATGTGCCGCGCATTCTCGATGCGATTCGCCGCACTCTGGAGTTCTAAGTACGGCAGCTATTCGCCCACATACGGCAACAGGGCCATATAGCGAGCACGCTTGATAGCGCGGCTGATTGCCCGCTGGTAGGCAGCGCAAAGATAGGTGCGTTTGCGGCTCAGAATTTTCGCCTGGCTGGTCATCAACCGCCTCAGCCCATTCGTGTCCTTGTAGTCCACAAAAATCGGTCGCGGACAGCCTTGCGGCGTGCAAAAACGACACCGATGTCTCGGCTTCTGCGCAGCACGTCGTTTCGCCACAGCTTACTCTCTCTTTCGGGCCCAATTCCTGATTGGATGAGCCAGGATACACTCTTCCATCTGCAGCCGGCCGCCACAGCAAGCCGCAGCGCCCAGCCTCCGATGGCCGAATAGAAAACGCCGACCATCCCGGCCGGCGTAACCAGCGAGGGCGACGGGACTCGAACCCGCAACCTCCGGATCGACAGTCCGGCACTCTGACCAGTTGAGCTACGCCCCCGAAGGCACCAATATCATATAGCACCACTCGCACACTTGGCAAGGGGAAACCGCCCTGACTTATCCCCACTATTCTCGCTCGTTGGCGCAAGCGCCGTGGACTGCGCCGATCACGCGCAGCCCCACCCGCGTTGCGTTGGCGAACGCCAGCGCATGCGCCCATCCTGCAGCGCGGTTTCCGCGTGTGTTTGCCGCAGCATGTCCCTCCACACCACGGTGGGCAGACGTTCTTCAGACACGACAGGGGGACGCCCCTCCCCGTACCGCTCACTAACTGAACGAAACCCGACGCCGCCGTGGCCCGTTGCCGTCCTGTACTGGTCCAGGCGACCCAGGTCACCGTGCTAGTCCTCAGCCATAAGACGGAGGAGCTACTCAAACCCACGCCAGCGCAAGCCATTGCCGAAGTCTGCGTCGCCCTCTCCAGCAGTCAGAAAAGTGGGGCTCGGTCAGGGAGCCGCCACCTCTTGTTGGTCTCCTGATGTTGACCTGACCGCGGTCAAAATGCCTAGACTCCGTCGGTCCGTAACGGCGACAAACCAACCCCCCACAAGCACGCACCATTTTCCAAGCGCCGATGTGCGAGGCAGTCGTCGCGGACGTGCTGAGCTGTTGGCTGATCACTAAGACATAGCGGCTTAGAAACCGCTCTTGCGTGGCTGGCTATGGTAAACTCATCGGCTGGCGAGCCGCCGCCGCATGCTCTCCTCACGCGCTTGCCACGCAAACACCGAGGGCGCGGAGAGAAAGCGACAGCACTTCGGAGAGTTCGCAACGCACAGCAATGCCGAGGAAGCCAGAGGCCACGGAACTCTTTAGCGCCGTGAGCGCGCACCGACCGTGCCCCATGCTGCGAACCCTGGTGGATGCGCACCGCGAGGGTTCGTTGCTAATGGGCGACGAGGCGACCCCTTCGACTAAAGCGGGCTGAGCTTATTTGCAGAGCGCTGGTTTCCTCAAAGCGTAATTGCCCTACCGCACATTGTCGCGGAGCCAGCGCGCCAGTTCGCCGGGCTTGAATCCCGCCGGTCCGGAGCGTCCGTAATAAGCGATGCGCCCATCGTTACCGACAATCACAATGCGTTCTGGCCAGGCAGCGTAGGCGTAGTTAACGCGGTTATCCGGTTTGTCCACGACTGCGGGCATGGTCAGCTTCAACATGGCCACACATTGCTGGGCCCGCAGGGAACGTTCTTCCAGTGTGTTCGTCTGGCCGATCTTTTCCAGCACTTCTTTACCATCGCGGGGAACGTAAAGGATGGAATCGGGGTGCGCTTCACGAATATAGACCAGAACGAACTGCACCTTGTCCTTGTAAGTCTGGTAAAGCTGCTCCAATTCGCCAGCCTGGCGACGGAAAGGCGGTCAGGTGTAGCTGCCGAAGATAAGAACCACGGGCTTTTTACCGCGAAAGTTGGATAACGTCACGGTATTTTTTCCGGCCAGGTCGGGGAACGGTATTTTTTCCGGCCAGGTCGGGGAGGGTAAAATCAGGTGCGAGGTCGCCCACTTTCAGAGTGTCGGGCTTACGTTCTCCTCGTGCTGGTGGCGTATTGACCTCGCCCGGGCGATTCTGCGCCAGCAAGCTGGCAGTCAAGCCAACCATTAGAAATGCCACAATCAAGCACGCCCGCATGACTGGCTCCTTGTTGAATAGAGAGATAGCCCGAATCCGTGCCCCCGAGCTCGACCTGCTGGCTAGCCTGGCTGTTGCACGGCTCGGTTCGATTCGGCTAGTGGTGGACACGAAAGGACGCTTGGGCTCTATGTTTTGCAGTACGTTCGCACCCTTTGGCCGGTTCGCCTGGCGGTTGACACGAAAGTGGTCTTTATCGCCGCTAAGGTTCTCCCTTATAGTTCAACAGAGATGGCGGCAAAAGGTTCTGAAAAGGGGAGTACTCATGACAGCATCTTACGAAGAAATCTGGCGTTCGTGGGACCCGTGGCGGTTTATTCCCGAGCGGTATAACCTCGGCGTGCATCTGACGCGAGGGCAAGTGGAGCAGGGTTTGGGCGGAAAATGGGCGCTGGTGTGGGAAAATGCCCGCGGCGAAACCGCCCAGTTCACGTATGCACAACTAGATGCCCTGAGCAATCGGCTGGCGTCGGCACTGGTGCGACTTGGAATCGGTCGCGGCGAGCGTGTGCTGCTCCGCTTGCCGAACGTGCCGGAGTTCTATATTGCCGCGCTAGCTATTGCTAAAATGGGCGGCGTTTTCATTCCGACCAGTA
>BEIM01000398.1 GCA_002898995.1 bacterium HR36 | reverse complement strand
TTAGGTTCTCACTACGCCGAGATAGGTAACCGCGACATCACATTATATTTATCGCGGGATGCACCCTTGTTCTCACTATGCCCCTACCGGTATGGAAACCACTATAACTGTATTGCCAGGCTTTCGTTGGCGCTCCCCAACGTCACGCCTGTACCAGTATGTAAACCACCTATAACGTGGCGAGCGGGAGGCGCCCTCAGATTCTCACTATGCCGAGGCGGGTAACGGCGACATCACATTATATTTATCGCGGGATGTACCCTTAGGTTCTCACTATACTCCTACCAGTATGCAAACCCCTATAACAGGGAATTCCACTCGGTCCCTTGAGGGGCGCTGTGTATTATGCTCGGTATGGAAACCGCTATAAGTACGAATTCCCGAGTGGGGTCTGTCGCGTTCACCGGCGAGTGAAACACATACCGATACAAATTCGCATCGCTGGCGGCAAAGGGGAGGGAGTCTGCGAAAAACGAGAGCGGGTCTTCGGCGAGGAAACGGCCGAGTTGCGGGTCGTACCAGCGGGCACGGTAATAATAGAGACTTAGGGCGCCATCGAGATCGCGGACGGTGAATTTGAAGCGGTCGCCGGCCGCGGGATTCGTCTCACTCAGCACATTGCCGAAACTGTCGTAGGTGATTTCGTCTAACACCTCTAAGCCGTTACCATAACCACCCGCATCACGTACCATCGCCCGCAAGATTTAGTGTCTGGAGTTCGTGACGCCTTTCGAGCTTGCCATAAGTATCAACACCGCGCATTATAGCCTGCATGTAGCCTATATAGTCGGTCAAGTACGAGTCGGGGATGCCAGTAACCGGGTCGAGCCGAGCCAACACCTGATCTATATCCGGCCCATAGAGGTAATAATGCTGCACATTCCCCTGGTCATCCAAATCTATATAGGGATTGGCCCCGTCATAAAACGTCCAGGTACGCACGGGAGACTCTGGCCCATCACCATCCGCATCCACCTCACTCGCAATGCGTCGGTCGAAAACATCATAAATATAGTGCGTGCGATAAACGACTCTGCCCTGCGCATCCTTGACCACAATGTCGGTAACGCGGTTGCGATAATCGTAGCCGGAGGCGTTCGTCAGGTCGCTCTCTTTTCCGGGACTTCTGCGGCAAGAGAGGGGCGATCTCGGCCCGCAATTCATCGGTAAGCATCCTCTCTATGGCTGGAACCTCCTATCCTGTGTTTTGGCCATAGCCAAGGGGGCTAAGTAGCTGTCCACATATCGGCACGGGTTCTAAACTATGTACGGGGTAAGCTCGGCGGCATAAGGTGTCAAGGCGGCAATGGGCCTACGGTAACGCGGATGGAGCGCTGTGAAATGAAGGTAAAAGCATATTGGTAGCCAGCCGGCAGAATTTTGGCGAGAATAGAATTGCAGCAGGCGGGTGGAGCGGCTGATCAATTCATACGGGTAGTGTGCGGAGGAAGAAATATATGTTCGTAGTGGCGGTGTGGCTGATGGCTGCGGTGACGCTTCAGGTGAGCGCAGGGGTTGGGTCTGGGGAGAATGCCGCGACCTTGTATCAATGTGCGATGAGCCAGGCGTGGGGGATCGACCTGGAAATGGGCAACGAGGCGTTTTCGGAGGCTCTGGGAAAGTTGCAAGATGTTCGCGACGCCGACGTAAATGGCTTGATTGCCAAAAGCGAGGGGATCGCTTGGTTCGTGCGCATGGCTGGGCAACAGCCGCACTGCACCTGGCCGACTCGGCTCGATGGGCCGTTTATCGTCTTAGGACAACAACAGCAAGGGCGACGGCTGGTACGGATAATGCGGGGGCGGGTGCGCTACTTGACGGCTCACCAGCGTGGCAAGGAGGCTTGTGAAGAGTGGCTGGCGACGCTGCGGTTAATCGAGCGGGTTCAGGATCCGCCTTGCTTGATCACGCACTTGATTTCGGCGGCTTTGTTTCTCAGCTGGTGCGAAGTCGGGGCAGAATGCGCTGCGTATTGGTCCGCTGGGGAACGGCAAGCGGCGGTCCGAGCGTTGGAGCGAGTGAGGTTACCGGAGTTGGCGCGTGCCTTCCAAGGAGAGCACGAAATAGATGAGTGGATTTTCAAGCAGCGGCGGATGGGGCTGGCTGGCCGGAAACGGCTCCTGGAATTGACAAGATACCTGGAAGGCGAAGCACATTGGTTGATTTGGGTGCCGGAACCCATCCTCCGAATGTCGCATCGGCGTTACCTGGAATTGGTAAGCGAGTATATCGCGTTGCTTGACCTGCCGCTGGAAAAATTCCGCCCGGGCTATGAAAAATGGCGGGCACGGGTTGCCCAGGTAGCGCGCGAACCCATGGGTGGCATATTCGTGCGGATGGCAAATCTGCCCAATCACTGGGTATTCTTGGAATTCGCCTATGACCGTGGCCGGCGGGTCAAATTGTATCGGGAGCTGCTGGTGCTCGGACTGCGCTCGGTAGATGAAGGGCGGGCAGTGATCCAAGGAGCCAAATCGCAAGTTACCGGCCAGACCATTCAGTATCGTCCGACGCGGTACGGTTTCGTACTGGAAACGGATTTGCCGCTGGCGGAGCGAGTTCGTGAAGTGCTCGGTGAGCAGGTAATCCTGCTGCGGTTTGGCAGTGAGTACGTTGCTCCACGCGAAAGGGAACGCGACTGACCGTGGCGGTACGAAACTTCTGGCGTTTGCGACGATTGGCGAATCGTGCGACTGGCTTCCTGGGGCTGCCGAGTTGTATCTAATTGTCGGACTCGCAGTCAGGCCGCAAGCGGTGTCCACTATTTCCTGTGAGCGCTTGCGGTTCTGAGAATCGCTGAGGTTCGAGTAGTCCGGGCTGGTGCTCATTATCGGTCAGGCGTGGGGTGGGCTGGGTTCGGCAAATGGGTGGATTGTCGTCTTGTACGACCTGCGAAGATGATGGCGGAAAAAAATTTTTCTTAACCCCTTGCTGGTACGCTGACTTATCCTCACCTTTTTCCGGCGGGAAGAACAACTCGGGGATGTCCTCCAGGTGGTTTTCGGGAAGGAGTTATGTAATTTTTGACTTTGAGAAGCTCCCAGATACAAGGAGGGCGCACTATGACAGCCACGGACGTGAATGGGAATGGCATGTCTCTGGACTCCCGCGGAGCAGATACAAGGAGGTCGCGTCATGGCAGTTCGGACGGTCCATTGTGCTCCGGTAGGTTGTCCCTAACCCGCAGAGCAGATACAAGGAGGTGACGTCATGACAGCCACGGATGTCCTGACTTGGCTTAGCGTTGTCTGCCTGGGTGTTCACTAATGGCAGCTTCATACCAGCGAAAAACAACGTCACGTGCAAGGGCTCATCAT
>BEIM01000397.1 GCA_002898995.1 bacterium HR36 | reverse complement strand
TTAGTCTGTCCATTGACTGATGACTATGAGCACGTGCGCGCGTTAGTGGAGTTAGCTCATCCTGATTACTGGGGCCCAGCAGGACGTCTGGCCATAAGCGAAGGTGGAGCTATTGGTACGAGCCTACGCCATGCGGTAGAGGCAGCGATCCAAGCGCACGAGCCTGAGGCACGAGGTTTTCAAGATATTTTGCTGATCACCGATGGCGACGACCAGGATCGCGACGCTTCTCCGCTGGCCGAACAAGCATGGGAGCGAGGTATCCGCATACACATCGTCGGTGTGGGGCGTTCCATGCCTCCAGCGTACATTCCTGGTCGCGAGCCAGGAGAATGGCTGAGCATTCAGGGCCAACCTGTGACCACGAGACGGAATGACCCATTGCTGACTCACCTAGCGCAACTTGCCGCCGGGCATTATCTTCCTGAAGAGCAATATGAGCGGCCATTAGTGCATTGGTTCGTTCATTATTTGGAGCAGCAAGCACAACGAGAGTGGTCGCCATTTGGAAGGCCACTCCGCCAGCAACACAGCGGATTGTTCTTTGCCATAGCGTTAGCGTTGGCGTTGCTTGCTCTGGCTTAAGCTAACTCCCCTGCCACAATAATCCAAACGGGCACCGAGTCATCGGTGCGAAAGGAAAGCGGGAGCGTGTCATGCAGGTGCGCGTCAAAGCTATGGGAATACTCCGCCAGCGTCTCGGCAAATCTGACCAGGTTGTAGAGTTACCTGAGGGTGGCACACTGGAGCAATTATTACAGCAACTCCAGTTACCCCAAGGGATGATTCAAGTCATCATGGTCAACGGAGAGCGCGAAAGCGACCTGCATCGGCGGTTGCAACAGAACGATGAAGTGACCCTGCTGGCTCCAGTAGCAGGTGGGAACGGCATTGCTACGGGGCCAGCGCTCACCCTGAAAGAACTGCAGGCTATCATCCGCAGCTTATATGGAACCAAGGATGCCGAACGCGGGCTACAAGGCTGTTTCCTATGGTTTTTGGAGGAGGTCGGCGAACTGGCGGCAGCGATTCGTCTGGGACAGCGAAAGGAGATTGCCGTTGAATTGGCAGACGTGCTAGCTTGGCTGGCAACGCTGGCCAATGTCGCTGGGGTGGACCTGGCAGAGGTTTTCACAAGGAAATATGGTCCCCACTGTCCTGGCTGCGGCCAGCGACCCTGCGCGTGTCCACCCCAAGCCAAGCCGTGAATAAGCCTCACGCTGCCAATCGTGTCCGCTCACCGTATCTTCGGGAAACTAGGGGTGGGCTAATCGTCGGGTAGTGCGTAGGCTTATTGAGGAAGACAATAGCAGTCTATAGAGCAAGCCTAGACCAGTCTGCGAGGAAGCACACCGATGGAAATCCTCCACTATCCACACCCGGCGTTGCGGTTTCCAGCGTGCCCTGTGCGGCGCGTGGATGACACCATTCGCCGGCTGGTGCGGGAAATGACTCGTTTGCTTTCGGAACATAATGGCTTGGGCTTAGCGGCACCTCAGGTGGGCTACCCCTACCAGGTTTTCTTGATGCGACTCACCCGGGAAAACTACGATCTCCAAAGCGTGCAGGTGGTGCTCAATCCCGTGCTCAGCGAATTTCGCGGCTCCGTCGAAGAAGACGAGGGCTGCCTGAGCTTTCCTGGATTATACCAGCCAATCCGCCGAGCGAAATCAGTAAGGTTGCGGGCGTTCGACCTGGAAGGGCGGGAGATTGACCGCACCGTTAGTGGCCTGGAAGCGCGGGTGGTGCAACACGAAACGGATCATTTGCATGGTATCCTGTTCATAGACCGCATGAGCGAGACGGCGCGCCTGGCCAGCCGCGATCTCCTTGAGAATCTGACCAGGCAGTATCTGGAAGCGCAGCGTTCGGGCAAGATCCCAAGCGAGAAAGCGATTGTGGAACAATTGCAGGAACTGGCGAGTCGTCAGGGCGCAGTTGTAGCAGCCGCGCGGGTAGGCGAACGTGTGTGAGCAGCCGGAGTTCGGGCCACTCAGCCGGTGCTCGAGGTGTCCAGGGCGATGCGAATCGTCATGATGGGAACCGGTCACTTTGCCGAGCCGACTTTTGTCGCGCTATTGCAGAGCCGGCACACGGTAGCCGGGCTGGTTGCCAACCCAGATCGCCCTAGCGGCCGAGAACGGGAAATGGTGCGCACCATTAAGAAAATCGCCTTGGCCCATGGTGTGCCGGTTTTTCAGCCTGAAAAAATCAACAGCCCCGAGGGAATCGCCGGGTTGCGGGCTTTCGCACCGGACCTGCTAGTAGTGGCAGCCTATGGGCAAATCCTGGCTCCAGAAGTGCTGGCCGTGGCTCCGCTGGGTGGCATCAATGTCCACGCTTCGCTTTTGCCAAAATATCGCGGTGCCGCTCCCGTGGCTTGGGCGATTTACCACGGTGAAACACACACAGGAATCACCATCATTCGCATGTCGCCCCAGATGGACGCTGGCGACATCCTGGCCCAGGAAATCGTCGCAATCCATCCTGAAGAAACCGCGGGTGAACTCGAAGCGCGGCTGGCAGAGGTCGGAGCCCGTTTGGCCTTGCAAGTGATTGAGCAGTTGGAATCAGGGCAGGTGCGGGCGATTCCGCAGGACCCAACCCAAGCCACCCGCGCACCGAAATTGAAGAAAGAACACGGCCTCATTGACTGGTCGCGTTCCGCTCCGCAGGTGGTGAACCAGATTCGTGCCATGCAACCCTGGCCTACCGCCTACACCTTTTGGCATCGCGCGGGTAAGCCTCCGCTTCGCCTCATCATCCGTAAGGCCCGGGCTGTCCCCGGAAACAGCAGCGCTATCCCTGGCACTATCGTGAAGGTGTCGCCTGACACAGTGGAAGTGGCCAGCGGCGATGGCCTCGTGGCACTGGTGCAGGTACAGCCCGCGGGAGGTAAAATCATGGAGATCACTGATTTCCTGCGCGGGCATCGCATGGCCGTGGGAGATAGATTGGGGGCGGAGACCCTATGAGGAAAGCCCGCAAGTCGCGGCCACCCTTGCATTGGCAACGGCTCACGGCTCGCGCCCTGGCCGTCAACGTCTTGCTCAAATGTCGTCGGCACGACCGTTTCGTTCAGGAGATACTGGATGAGCAGCTGGAAAGCAGCCAACTCTCGGCCGCGGATCGCCGCTTGGTCACACAACTGGTTTATGGTGTGCAGAGGCGGCGGCTTACGTTGGACCGTTTACTGCGCCCGTTTGTTACTCGCCCTTTGCATCGAATCGAACCCTGGATTTGGGAAGCCTTGCGCATCGGCGCTTATCAACTCGTGTTGCTGACCCATATCCCCGTACACGCCGCAATTCACGAAACGGTGGAAATCGCGGAGATGGTAGG
>BEIM01000396.1 GCA_002898995.1 bacterium HR36 | reverse complement strand
CTCTTGCCCCCAGTTCCTGCCAGCCCAACTCAAGATGGCTGGGTTCCCGTGCCGGCTTGGCCCTCATCCGGCACATCGCCTTTGGCCCATCCCTTATAGCTCCCGCGGGCCTAACCCACAAAGCCTGAGTCGTGCCGCCGAGATTGGCTATTGGCCAGGCACGGATTCAAAGGAACCAAATGTCGGCTGGATTTGGACTCGACATATGATCGCTGACCTCGCAGGGTTATCCTCCGCCACTCCAGGCGAGTTGTCCCCCCAACCCCGCCAACCTGCGACCCAGCGTGCGTGGCGCCGGGCATTAGTGGTGAATGGGCTAGCATTGAGTGCGTGTCTCATCGGCTTGAGTGCAGCACATTTCCGTTACAATTTTCATGTTGTGCGGCCAGGTCAATTGTATCGTTCGGGCCAACTACCCAATGACCATTGGGAAAGCTTCCTGCGACATTATGGCATCCGCACCGTGATCAACCTACGCGGCGAGCACCCCGAACGCGACTGGTATCGGGCAGAAAAACAGGCGGCACAGCGCTGCGGCGCTTTGCATCTGGACCTTGCCCTCGACCGCCACAATCTGCCCGACCCTGCCATAGTAGAACGACTCAGGCAATGGCATGCCACTGTGCCGCGCCCCGTGCTCGTTCATTGCCAGGCCGGTGCCGACCGCACCTGCATGGTGGTGGCATTGTGGCTGCTGCTGGAGGATGACGCTACCCTAGGCGAGGTTCGCTCGCAGATGGGTTGGCGCTTCGGCCAGCTTCCCTGGCGGCATGGCGCGCGCCAACTGCTTGTGCTCTTGGACAACTATGAGACCTGGCTTGGCTCCTATCCGCACTCCTCGACACACTTCCGTACCTGGCTGGAGCAACATTACCCCAGGCTTGTGCAACAGACCCACTATCAGCCCGAACCCGCTCCTATCGTTCCACTTGTGCAGGACTAAGACTTAAGCCTGGTGCATGTGCGCTTCCAGGAGTCGAGCGGCAATTTCCACTGCGACCCGCACCGTCAGTCTAGAGAGACAGATTGGCGTAATGCGTCGCGCCTATTGCTGCGGCGAGCTACTCCATAGCCGTATTGACGCATCGCGCTGCGACGATATGAACGAGAATCGTTGCATGGACGCATCAGGCAGCAGATGTGTAGGCTCCACGCGATGAATTCTGCGGGAATGTATCGCCAAGGCAGCCGAACAGATTAGTCCAGAGCGTGTCCTCGATTCTTCATGTGCATGGGCAATCTCGTGCTGCTCAATGGGGGTCTTGCAAAACTGCGGCGAATTGCGATCGCTGGCACGCTGCTGGGTTTGTCCGCGTGCAGTCCGATTGGGTTCTGGAGGCAACCGGAGCAGGCAAACTTCCAAACGCCTACGCTCGCCGTCGGTTGTTTGCAAGCGCCTGGACCCCAACCGCAGGAGGATTCGCCCTTGCCGGCACACGCTTCGGAAATTGCCCCAACCGTTGCGGAAGGCATAGCGCGCCAGGAGCGCACAGCTACTCCGGACGTCGAACCGCCGCCTTTACTGCCTATGCCTGTCCAACGTTCCCAGCTGATGCCGCCCCCGTTGCCTCGTGAGCTGTGCACGGAAGCAGAGCCTGCGCCCGCCCCGCGTTGTATCAACTGCAATACCCCAGCCTCCGAACCCGCGTTGGTTGCAGCTTTGCGGGCGTATCTCCTAGGCGAAACCGAATCCGCCGTCGAACATTTGCGAGGCTACGAAGAACGCGACCAGCAGTTCCTATTGCGGTTATTCCCCGTGCTGGCCCAGCTACATCACGCCGGGCTCTATATGGCCTCGCTCCCACCGCAGCAGCGGCTGGTTCTGCTCGAATCCCTGCGCGACCTGGCCAACGACTTGCGAACGCAGGCCCCATTGCAAATCAAACGGGCCACTTTCTGCCGCCGGGTTCTCGGTTTTGGTAAGTTCGAGCCTGTCCCTGGCCGATTTGCTCCCGGAGAAGCGGTGGGTTTGTATTGCGAAGTAGAAAACTTGCAGGACCAAGAGCTAGCTCTTGGGCAATACGGCCTGGCTCTCGAGGGACGCTTGGAGCTCCGCAATGCCTGGGGCAAAACCCTCTGGCAGCAAGAAGTTCACTTTGAACCAGATGTAGCTTATTCACCACGGCACGACCACTTTCTTTTCGTTCGCTGGCGGCTACCCACTCAGCTGAGGCCAGGGAATTATCGGGTCGTCTTCACACTGCGCGAGCTTGCCACCCAGCGCACCTGTTCTACAGAATTGCCCATGCACATCGTTACTTCGGCAAGCGAATGAGCTTTTGCCAGCTCTGGCTACGGATGTTGCACTAATTAGGTCGGACGCCGTGATGCAAGAGCGACGGGGATCGTCCTCCGACGGAGCAAGGCCTTCGTGCTGTGCATTCTAGGATCGTAAACGAGCGTCAGTTTCTCGAGGGGATTGTCGAACGTAGAATGTAGGAGACTGAGGAATTGCCCACACACGGGAAAGGAGGATAGCCCATGAAAGTGCGGCTGGAGTATTGCTACGTCTGAAACTACGAGCCGCGGGCCGTCAGTCTGACGGGCCAGGTGCTGACTGCCCTCAAAGACAAGCTCAAGGAATTCACCCTCGTGCCAGGAACTGGCGGTTGCTTCGAGATCACGGTCAACGGCGAACTGCTCTATTCGAAACTGAAGACCGGCCAGTTTCCTGAGGAATCGTGGGTGGTAGAACAACTCAAGAAAAAGGCGGGTTTATAGTCGCATCCTACTGGGCAGTCTGGCACCAAGCGAGCCGAGCACACGGAATGGTTGCAGATTTCACTGAACAGGCCCGCGAGCACTGGCTCGTGGGCTTTTTGTGCGCCTTTGGGAATGGAGCAAAAGCGCACACTTCGAATCGAGCCACACGCTGGGAGCAACTCGGAACGGAGCAACACGAGCCAGACACATCAGGCCGAGCACCAGCCTTCGAACCACCCCACTTTCGCCCAACTTAGGCACCACCCACCTTCGAGCAGGTGTGACTATGTGGAACTTGGGTCGCAAGAAACGGCTGACGGATTATGCCAGCTGCGCGGGTTGAGCGGGGAAACTGCCCGCGGCGGGCCTCGCGCAGGTGCTGCGTGATCTGCCGACAGTAAGCGATAACAATGTCCTCGTCGGCACAGCGACGGCCGACGATGCGGGGGTCTATCGTCTCACCGAAGACCTGGCTGTGGTGCAGACGCTGGACTTCTTCCCGCCAGTCGTAGATGACCCGTTCGTCTACGGACAAATAGCTGCCGCTAATGCGCTCAGCGATGTGTATGCGATGGGGGCGACACCCAAAACCGCCCTCAATCTTGTGGGTTTTCCCGACGACGAACTGCCTTTAACCATCCTCGAAAAGAT
>BEIM01000395.1 GCA_002898995.1 bacterium HR36 | reverse complement strand
GTGAAGGCGACCGGCTTTATGCCGGCGAGAAAATCACCGGCCATTACACGCTCGAGCCCGTCACTCCGGAAGACACGGTCATTTTCCTCGCCACTGGTACCGGTGAAGCGCCGCACAATTACATGATTTGGCATTTGCTGCGCCACGGACACCAGCGCCCTATTCTCTCCGTCTGCTGTGTCCGGTATTGGCGCGATCTGGCCTACCTGGACGTACACCGCCGCTTGATGGATATTTTTCCCAATTATCGCTACGTTCCGTTAACGACGCGGGAGCCAGAAAACCAAGGTCGCAAAGTGTATATCCAAGATTTGATAACCAGCGGCGAATTGGAAAGGATTTTGCGCCAGCCACTGCGTCCAGAAAACACCCATGTTTACCTTTGCGGTAACCCAAACATGATCGGTGTTCCGAAGCGCGACCCGCGGACTGGACAATGGCAGTTTCCCCAGCCGACGGGAGTAGTCGAACTGCTGATGCAGCGGGGCTTTCGTCCGGATGAGGGCAAAGTGCGCGGCAATATCCATTTTGAAGAATACTGGTAGAACGATCTCTCAAGCAGCAAGGTCAGGAGAACTTCGGTGTCGGCAGCGGATGTAGTGGGCGGCTATCGGCTGCTCAAGATGATGAGTCAAGGGCAGACGAGCCAGGTTTGGGAGGCGGTCGAACCGACCAGCGGCCGGCATTACGCCGTCAAGATTTTGTTGCCCGAAAGCCTGCGTTCGCCCACCCACATCCGCATGATGATTCACGAAGGGGAAGTCGGCCAGAAATTCACTCATCCCAACGTCATCCGCGTGGTCAAAGTTGGTCCCGATCGAAAAAACCCCTATATCGTGATGGAATTCTTCCCCGGCATGAACCTGAAGCTGCGCATTGCCCGCCGGACGGATCCGCGCACCGGCGAGGTGTTGCAGCAGTATGCCGTCGTTCGCGAAAACATTCACCGCATCATTGAGCAGGTCGCCAAGGGTTTGCTCCACATTCACCAGCGCGGCTACGTACACCGCGATGTGAAGCCGCACAATATCCTGGTCAATAGCAGCGGGGAGGTCAAAATCATTGACTTTGCCCTGACGCGCAGGATTCAGAAGGCCAGTTTCTTCAGCCGATTGTTCGGGAGAAGGACCACAGCCGCGGGCACTCCTTCTTACATGTCCCCCGAACAAATTCAGAACCTCGACATCACCCCTAGCTCGGATATTTACAGTCTCGGGGTTACGCTCTACGAGGTAACGACTGGTCGGCTGCCTTTTGCGGGGTTGACGCCAGGCGATTTACTCCGCAAACATCTTTACGAGAAGCCGACTTCGCCCCAGGTGATCAATCCCGAGCTCACTGACGAGTTTGCCCAACTGATCCTGCGAATGCTAGAAAAGGATCCGAAGAATCGGCCCCGGGATTTGGCGCAGTTTCTCAGCGAATTCCGCAGCATACGCGTATACAAAGGCGACAAGCTCGAAGTGAGCGAGAGGTAAATGGCGTAAGTTGGTTGGGAAGCCTCCCAGTTGTGCAAGTGCGCTGGTTCGGGCAACAGTCTGGGAATGTGGTGTGCTTTGCATCTTGTGAGCTGCCCCGGAAAGACGCTGGCAACGTTGCGGTGTTTTGCTAGATTCACTTATGCCTTACGGAGCCGATGCACCGGTCCGCCAGGTGTCCGGGAAGATGCGGATTACCCTCATGCCTACCACTTACCGTCTCCCTTTCGAGAAAGAGATTTACGAACTGGAAGAATTGCTCGCCCGCCTGGAAGCGGACGTTGAGAAGAAGCTGGCGAGCGTGGAGGAGCTACAACGAGTTCGCCGTGAGTTGACGAGTCTCAAACGCCGCATTTACAGCAATCTGTCGGCGTGGGAAACAGTGCTCGTGGCGCGGCACCCGGAAAGGCCACAGTTCCTCGATTACGTCGAGATGATGGCGGAGGACTTTGTGGAGCTGCACGGTGATCGCGCCTTCGGGGATGACCGGGCTATTCGCACGGGCTTCGCCCGGCTCGGCGACTACAAGGTCATGCTAGTCGGCCACCAGAAAGGTCGCACTCTGCAGGAGCGGCAGCAATGTTTTTACGGCTGTGCTCACCCTGAAGGTTACCGCAAGGCCCTGCTCAAGATGAAGCTGGCCGCCAAATTCCGCATCCCCATCGTCTCGCTGATTGACACGCCAGGGGCTTATCCGGGTATCGGGGCAGAGGAGCGGGGCCAGGCCCATCTCATCGCCGCCAACTTGTTGGAAATGTCGCGGCTGCCTACACCCATTATCTGCGTCGTCATTGGCGAAGGAGGTTCTGGCGGCGCTTTGGGGATCGGCGTCGGCGATAAACTGGCCATGCTCGAATTCGCCTATTACTCCGTGATAAGCCCCGAAGGGTGCGCGGGGATTCTTTGGAAAGAAGCGACCGATGAAACCAAGGCTCGTGCTGCCGAGGCGTTGAAACTCACCGCCCGCGACCTGCAACGGCTGGGTGTGCTTGATGACGTCATCCCCGAACCACTCGGCGGCGCTCACCGCGATCCCCGGGCTATGGCAAACACCTTGAAAGGTTACCTGCTGCGCTATCTCCGCGAACTGCGGGACGTGCCCCCCGATGTTCTGTTGCAACGCCGCTACGAGAAGTTTCGCCGCATGGGCGTCTTCCTCGAAGGGGTGATTACCGCCAGCCCGCCGGGCAACTCGTCGGCATCTGCTAGCGTAGCTGTGGCAACCACGGACGATTCCGGCAGCGCCGTACCCGAAACCTTGGAACCAGCCGAGTTGCCGCGTCCCGATGGTAGCGACACCGATGCCACCGCGAACGCCTGAAACGCGGCGTGGTTTGCCATGAAACGACGACGGGTTGCCCCGGTCAGATGGCAGTTCGGCAATTGAACATAACGCCTGTTATCGGAAGTTGTGGCCGGACCCCGTGATGGTGCACGAGCGGCATCGGTACTTGCGAGGCGGCCGCAATAACTTCCGATAACCGCTCTTATGTTCAATTATCCAACTGCAAAAACGCCTGCAAAATCAGCCATTTCGCGCATGACCCTGGCCAGCATCATAGGGCCGGCTCCAGGCCGACACGGCTACCGGATCCCTAACGGTCGAAATCAGCGAATCTCGAGACAAATCGCGTACCGTCTGATTCGCGTGCCCGACCGGTTGCGATTCCATACAACGTAATCGGCAAGCCTGGGAGAATGGAACGAACCATGAGCGAAGCGCCCGTGTGCGTCGGCAACATTGGGCCGCGGGAACGGCGAAAGCGAGCGATGATAGGCTCGCTGAGCCTTCTCGTTGCCCTGGCTCTGTACGTCCTCCTCATTGCCTTGCAGGTCGAACGCATCTGGCGGCTGCCGTTATTGCTGCCGATCTGGCTCGGAT
>BEIM01000394.1 GCA_002898995.1 bacterium HR36 | reverse complement strand
ATTGAGCGCCTCGATAGTGCGGGAATTGGGTTCATAAATGTCTATGAGCCGGCGATGGGTGCGGATCTCAAATTGTTCGCGGGACTTCTTGTCAATATGGGGGCTGCGCAAGACGGTGTAGCGCTCAATGCGCGTGGGCAAAGGAATAGGCCCATGCACTCGCGCTCCCGTCATCTCCGCAGTTTCCACGATGCGTTTAGCGGACTCATCCAGGATGGTGTGATCATAAGCTTCCATCCGAATACGAATCCGCTCAGTGGCAAGTGCGGCCACGACTCTGACTCCCTGCTAGACCGTCCTGACCTCGCGCACTACGGCAGGCGGACGCCTGCCGCCTTGCTCGCCTGCGACGCCAGGCAACGGGAAAGACATAATTTACAAACCGCCGTGCTGCCGTCAAGCGGCCTCAGTGCAAATATTGCCGCGCAGGCTTATTTCGCTTGCGATAAGTAGAGTACTTCATTCTATGCGGCCTGGCCCCAGTTGAGCCAGTAGCTTCGTGGTTTTCTGCGCCTAACATATTCCCTTGCCGGAGCAGACGGAGTGGCAACGCGGGCATTCTGGCACCTTCAGTTCGGGGTACGGAGGGTCGGCCATGAGCCAGCTGAGATTTTTCGAGTATGCTTGTCCGTATTGTCAAGCGCGGCAACGATTTCCTGAGCTGGCACGGGGCAAGCGCGGACGCTGTTCGGTATGTCAGGCGGTCTTTGTCTTACCTAAAGAGGTCCCCATCGCCACTGGGACACTCTAGTACGCCGCCAGCCGGCAAGCTCTCGTCCGCGATTTGGCCAGCGTGGCGGTGGGTGAAGAAGAGCCTGTTCCCCAGCCAGGCTCGCGTCCATTAAGTTAAACTTTTCTTGTTCCTGGTAACTCTGCTTCTGGGAATCGGCATCGGCATCGCTGCCTTGCTTGTGTACTGGCATCGGCAAGCCGAGTTGGGGCTGGACAAATTGCTGCAGCCGGTTGATGGCCCAGTGGCGCAGCCCCCCCTGCGGATGCGGATCTGAGCCAGTTGATTCCGTCTGTGGCGTGTTTGGACGGGCTGCGCAATTACGGTCAGGCTGTGTTAGTCGAGCACGGTGGACATTTGTACCTGGTAGCGCTACGTGAGCAAGTTCGCTTCGAGAAAGAGCGGATGTCAGTGCGGTTTTACAATGCTTAGGGCGAGGTGTTGCTCGTCGAGAGGTTCGGCCATACACAGTGCAGCAGCTTTTCACTGCGGAAGCGGTGCTGTTGCAATTTACGGCAGATGAGGAGCAGGTACACCAGCGATTAGCAGAACGCCGGGTCAAACCAGTGCGGCTGGATGCAGATTTGCGCGCGATTGGCTTGCACCCGAAAGTTTACGGGATCGGGCGTACGCTCCAGGAGAATTTCGCGGTGAGTGTGCAGCCAAGACAAGTGAGCGCTACGGTGTGTGGCGCGCCGTGCCCAGTTGCGGAGCCGGAAACCAAAATCATGCGCATTGAGGGAATGGTGCCGGGAGAACTGCTGCCGGGCGCTGCCGTGGTCAACGCCGCCGGGGAATTGCTCGGCCGCTACACGCAATTCTTCCGCGTGGATAAGGCGGTACTGGGCGTCGGTCATCTGGTGGTAAGCGTCCGCCAATTCCGCCAGCTACTGGATGGAAAATGAGTCATTGCAGGTGCGTGGCGACAAGCTGGCAGCCGAGCTTTCCTTACAACCGCTGGAGGTTTCGGCAAAATTGCCTATTGCTCCAGAACACCCATCGGCAAAGCAGCCACCCAATCCACCAGAGTTTCGCCAACTTTGGCTCCCACGCAAGACCGTGTATCGCCCGTTCGCCATGCGGCAATACGTCACCCATGATATTGATGTGCTGGATGCCAGGGAACGCATGCTGATTGTGCTGGAACTGACAAAGTGGCCCGACCCACAATGCCGCTTCGACATCTATGCCAAGGTGCACGCGCTGGCCCAGGAGGAAACCGTAATTCGGCAATATTATATCACCGTGCTGCGAGCGGTTTTGTTCTTCGACCCGCCGGCGGGCGGCTGGTATTACGCCCGGCTCCATCCCCCGCAAGACGAGCGGGCCGAATTCCTGGTGCATATGCACATGGCCTTAACACGCTAAATGCGGACGTGTGACAAGGCCTGCCAGCTTGCAACGTGCGAATCGCCTGAAGAGACATGCTAGCCTTAAGCCGCGAACAGGTGCAAGCCTTTGACCGCTGGGCGATCGAGCAGCTCGGCGTGCCGGGCGTAGTGCTCATGGAAAATGCTGGCCGGGGTTGTGCGGAAGTGTTGTTGCGGGAGCACGCCGTTCTGGCGGGGCAATCCCATGCCATATCCGGCAATGCAACCAGCGGTCCGGCGATGCAGCAGCCAGGCGATGCTAGTAGACCGGTGCCGGAACCGCATCCGAAACTGGTGGTCGTGTGTTGCGGGCGTGGTAATAATGGTGGCGACGGCTATGTCATGGCGCGGCATTTGGCACTCATGGGCGTGCCCGTGCGCGTGCTGGCCTTCGCCGATCCCGACCAGCTGAGCGGAGATGCGCGCTGGGCCGCCAACGTCTATCGCCGAGTAGGTCTGCCGCTGGTCCCGTTGTGGCACACGCCGCTCGACGAGGCTCTTTTGCACCGCGAGATTACCGAGGCGGACTGGATAGCCGACGCCCTGTTCGGCACCGGGTTGAAAGGGCCGTTACGTTTCCCGTGCGACCGCGTGGTACAAATCCTCAACGCCAGCGGCAAGCCGATACTGGCGGTGGATATCCCTTCGGGGTTGGATTGCGACACCGGCCAGGCTCTCGGCGTGGCCATCCGTGCTCGTTGCACCGCGACCATGGCTGCCTGGAAAGTCGGTTTCCTGGCCCAAGCGGCCCGTGATTTTACCGGAGAAGTGCACGTCGTCTCGCTCGGCGTGCCCGTGCAGGCTTGGCTCCGTTCGACGAGTTCTATGCCGCCTCCTGTCTAACGTCGCCCTACACATGCTGGCAACTGACGCACCGCCAAGCATCAGCTTCTTTGGAATGCCTGGTCGCCCGGCCAAGGCCGATTTTCAACAAAATCCGCAAAGTCGGCAAAAGTTTCCTCGCTGGCAAAGCCGATACTTCTTGTGTGCGTGCCCGCACGCGCTGCCATCCTATTTAGGCACGGCCAGGCTGGTACCGGGACTGAGCACATTCTCCGGCGGCTGAGCTATGGCCAACCTAGCTACTTGCAAGAGCGGGAATAACACTCACCAGGAAAATGGGGCCGGGCATGCAGGAACTCATGAGTTGGATGAATGAACACAGAACTGGAAGCGACCCCTGCATGAGGGGCAGCCTAATGAGTCGCTCGCCGATTCCCGTAACGAAGAATCACGCGGGCTGCGGGGCAGTTAGTTGGCTGTAT
>BEIM01000393.1 GCA_002898995.1 bacterium HR36 | reverse complement strand
AGGCATAGGCGGTTACGAAGCGTACCGCGGCGACCTGGCGGTAATGTATCTGGCTGCGGTTGACCCCCACGACGGGCGATTGCTCGAGCTGCGCTTGGTTCCCTTTGTGTCGCAGCGACTTCGCCTGACCTGGGCCTCCGCTGCGGACACCCATTGGCTTTGCCAGTTGCTCAATCGGCTGGGAGCCGCGTTTGGTACCACGGTTACACTCGAGGACGACCAGCATCTCCGCGTCTCCTGGTCACCTTGCTCGAGTTTTGCCGATTAGGAATGCCATGCAGAACGATGGCATCGTCTTTTTCCGCCAGGCAACTGCCCACGCTGGCTCAGGCAGCGCAAACGCTGTGCGCGAGAGCGGGAAGAGCAAAGGCCGCGCGGAGGCTAGCCGAGAAGGAGATGCCATGCCGAACCAGGGCGGAGTTGCTTACCGTCTGGAAAAGGTGGAAAAGTGCCTCCGCGCGGCTTGTCTGTATTTTGGGATATTGGAAAGTTTGCTGCGGGGTCGCAGCGCTAAGCCGCCAGTAGCTAGCGCCGCCAAGGACAGTGTCAGCTTGGAGATGTGTCGACGGCACAGGCCAACCTGGTCGCCGCGTTCCCCGGTCTGGCGAGCTTCATTGCAGGTCGTTTGGATTGACAGCTTCGCCACCCGCACGCGTCCCCAGGGCACGCCACACCTGCAAACTAATCGTGCTGCGTACCTGCCGCGTCGAGCCGTCCATCAGCAACACATTCACCCCACCAGGATGATAGCTCCGCGAGGTGATAATCGCATAGGTGGGTGTGGATTGGGTGTGACTTTCGGCGCGCGAAGTCCAGTCCACATCGAGCACGTTACCACTGGCGTCCGTATAAGGCACCTTGGTGTTGGGCGGTAATGCAAAAGTCACACCCGCATGATGAACGCGGCCTTCGACCCACTCGGTGTGCCCCGTAAGTCTGAGTGTACCGCTCACGTAGGCTACCGTGGACGAATAATCAGGCGGGGGCGGTTGACTCGGCGTAGCGGGATTTCCGCTGTCGCGAAGATAAGGGGTCCAGGCTTTTACTTCGGCAAAACCTATCGTGTTACTCGTGCCGTCTATGATCTCCGCGATCTGTGTGGGATAAGTGTGCGAGAAGACGCCGTCCCCACGCTGCATCGTAGCCGGGTCGAAAACGAACCAAGTTCCCATATTCGCCCCATAGGTGGACGGCAAATGTCGCTGGCCCGTATGCGACAAGTTGAAGATATTGTGTTTCGGGTCTGATGGACAAAAGTAAATCGGTACTTTTGTCTCCGTCACGGGCCAGTGGGAAGGATCACTGTACGACAGATTGAAATTGATCAACTTGTGCACGTTGTCTTGCTCAACATAGGGCAGCAAGCGAGCATGGATCGACCAATCGTCTGTAAAACCGGGGCGAATAATCATGACCTCGGGAAAACGGTCCAGCTGGGCATGGTGGTTGTGCAGAGCGACGCCGATCTGCTTGAGGTTGTTGAGACAGCGCATCCGATTGGCCGCTTCCCGCACACGTTGAACGGCGGGCAACAGCAAGGCCATCAGCAAGCCGATGATGGCAATGACCACCAGCAGCTCAATCAGAGTAAATCCTGCCGTAGAAACGTGCAAAGCCACCGTTCGCTTTGCCACTATACGGTGCTGGCTGCTGAGCGGTGTTCCTACCACAGCTCCGCATGGAAGCTTGGTATCTGCTGGCATGACCAGTCTCCTTGCGTGGGGAATGTTAGCCTGCATTGACCGCGCGCGTGCGCCTCGATGAAAGCGGATCTGCATAGCTTCTCCTCATGCCCGGTTTCAGATGCTACTGCGATTCAGTATCAACTAGATTATCGTGTGACAGACCTGGCGGCAAGACTTAAGCAGAAAAATTTTTCTATTTTTCCCATCGGAATCACAAGTTTTTGATAGCAAATAACTTGAGTCTAAAGATTTTGCAAGAACATTGGGCGACGCTGATCTTCGGAGAGTTGCTGAGAAATGTTGGAATTGTGTCGCATCTACGCTCCGCGCCATTCCTGAGGCAAGCACAATGAGCCTTTCGTGGCGTATTCTGGTGGCTGCTACCGTCGCTATAGCCGCCCGTGTTAGCTGTCGTGTACCCGACGTCCTTCAACTGAAGCGTGAAAGTTGTTACGAACTAGTGTCGCTATAGCCGCCCGTGTTGGCTTCCGTCTGCTCCTCAGCTGCCTAACCGAACGTCCTTAGAATGCTGCACTTTTCCGCCAACGAGCTATACAATAAATCCGCGGTCCAAAAGTAATCGCGCACTTGCAGACCGCGAGCGTGGCGATGCTTGTACTTTGCGGTCGGGTTCCAGCTTTTCACTGGACCCAGCCACGCAGATCCCAGATCAGTCTGGTGCGGCACGCCAGATGGTCTAGCGGGGCGCTGGGCGCCGATTCTCGATCGCTGTCCCGAGCCAATGCCCGAAGAAAAGCTGCACGGTTTTCTGGTGCTCGATAAGCCGAAGGGAATGACCTCCCGCGAAGCCGTCAATTGTGTCCAGGATTGGTTTCCGGGAAGTCGGCCTGGACATGCCGGCACGCTGGACCCGTTAGCTACCGGGGTTTTGGTGGTGGGCTTGGGCAAAGCGACGCGGTTGCTGGAGTATGTGCAAAACATGCCGAAGGTGTACCGCGCGACTATTCGGTTAGGGGCCCGCAGTGCCACCGACGATGCCGAAGGCCCGATCACGCCAACGCCCGATGTACTGCCCGTTTCCGCCGACACTGTGCAAACTATCCTAACTAGCTTCGTCGGCGATATCGAACAGGTACCCCCCGCTGTCTCCGCGGTCAAAGTGGAGGGCCGCCGCGCCTGGAAAGCTGCACGTCGTCAGCAACAGGTCGAACTCGCACCCCGGCGCGTTGTCATTTATCGTCTCGATTTGCTCTCCTACGCCTGGCCAAACCTCGAAATCGAAGTGGAATGTGGCCGCGGCACCTACATCCGCTCGCTCGCCCGCGACCTGGGCGAAAAGCTCGGCTGTGGGGCATACGTCGAGAAACTTCGCCGACTGCGCATCGGCCCGTTCCGGGTGGAAGACGCGCTGCCGCTGACTGTCTCCCCTGACGAAGCCGAAGCCGCGTTGCGGCCTCTCAGCGACGCTTTGGTCCAGCTGCCGCGGCTGGTATTGCCCGACGCGGATCGCATACACCGTTTATGTCAGGGGCAGCGCCTGCTTTTGCCCCAGGATTACGACCAGCTCACTGCTCCCTTGCCATCGGACACAGAAGTGGCTGTCTTCGATAACTCCAACCATCTCATCGGTATCGCCCACTGGCACTCGCCCAGCCGCCAGCTCGCCCCGGTCAAAATCCTGGAGCCGCAGTAGAGCTATCTTCGGTCGGCCGTGGGTTTGGG
>BEIM01000392.1 GCA_002898995.1 bacterium HR36 | reverse complement strand
ATAATTTTTGAAACGGTCGTTGGTGAGGATGAAGGTGGTCGGCTCTTCACGGGCTAGGACTAGAATGGTCTCGTCCGCCTGAGTATGCTTAGGCACGATATGCACGTCTGCCGGTTGGAGGTCTTGCAGGATCTTGTTGTTGCCGGTCTTGAGCCGACCGCGAATCGAAGCGTCGAACACTATTATCACCTTGCACTGCTCCGTCAGCTTAGGAACAAGCGCTTTCAGCACCGCCAAGCCGATGAACGCACCGTTTTCAAAACACAAGTTGCAGCCATCCACGATCAACTTATCGATTTTGCGGGCCATGCGTCGGCCGATGGTACTGGCCCGCTCACAAAGCTTGGCGTATTCCCGCCGCAAATCGGCGCAACGGCGGTTGAGCTCGCGCAGGACTAATCGCGGCTTAGACTCGCCAAACTTCTTCTCACATTCTCGGTGAATCCTGGCTTTAGTATGGGGGTTTGCTGCCCGGAGCAACCTGTCCTCCAAACGTTGAGCAACCTCCAGCTGTTGCCGGCAATGCTCGATTTTTTGCCAAATTTCCGACATTTTTTCTAGTAAAGGCTGCAGGGCTTTTTCAACTCTGTCCGAGCGGATTTGCAGGTTTTGCTCCTGCTCTCGTAAGCACTGGATCTCTTCGCGGAGTTGGCAAAGCTGTTCCTCGAGCGTGCGGACATCAAACGCCCGATGCCAGTCCAGGATGCCGCGGATTCTTCCGATTGCTTCGTCGGCCAATTGTAAATCGGCCATGGCTCGCTCGCGGGCTGCGGTTAGACGGAGGATTTCCTGCCGCAGTGTTTTCCATTCCTGGCGCAGGCGTCGCTGTTGGGGATCGAGCCAGTACAACGGATTCCATTTGGCGACTAACTGCGCCTCGGTCTGTTTCAGTCGCACCTGAAGCCCCTCCAACTGCTTTTGCAGCGACGCTAGGCTTGTGCGAAGCTGAGCCGCGTTCGATTCCACCTCCCGCAGTTGCGTTTCGAGTTGATTGGCATCCGTTTTCCGATAACGGTCAAGTTCCGCCGCTAACTCGCGCTCCTGTTTTTCCAAGTCGGCCAGTCGTCGTCGAAGGTTGCTAAGGTCTTTGCACAACGGATTGAACTCTTCGTCATCGGGCGGTGTCAACGGTTCTTCCCACGGGTTGATTACACTCTGCGACATTTGTGACTCCTGAATTTCTAGCACCGCTGTATCCTCTGTCGTGCCAATTTGGCGTTTGTCGAGTCGAGCATCCGTTGCTCCCCACAAGTAAAAACGAAACAACCCGAAGAAATGTGACAGCAATTTTGCCGATTCCGGGCAGCCGCGAGGAACCTGCCAAACAAAGCAATCGCGGCCGAGACTGCGACTTGGTCCCCGTTACCGACTCAAACCCTTTGCGCCGCTAACACGCTTGGCGCGCTAGCACGGGGGTTTTCCGGAACCCTGGATGCGGTGGTTCCGACACCGAGTCGGCAGCACTGCATGTGGTGTTTGTACACCCGGAACAGTGGGCACGAACCAACCGCGGCGTGAATATTTCCGCGCCAGCCAAAGGCCCCAACCTCAAAATGGCGGTGGACCTCAGCACACGGTAACCGTTAAGGAAGCATCGTGCAAGTGTGAGGACCACCGCTACTGAGGTCGCCAGCAAGCCGTAACTGCCGCTGATCTAATTTTCGGTCAGTAGCGGTCAACCCCTGCCACGGCGCTAACGCGCACCGCTCTAGGCCTCTTCACGCAACGAATCGCAGAAACGCGGTATGGTGCTTTGCAAAGCAATCCTAAGCCTTATCCGACAACTGTCGCACCGAGGAGCCCGGCAAGCATCCGCCGCACACGCAGCATGCCCACTTACACCTGGCGGCGCGGCTCAGCAAGAAATGAGCCTGGATTGGGACCGGCAGGGCTATCGCTCGCCTGAGGGTGGAGCGGGCGGCCGCGGTTGCACACGCATCCGCTTTTGCACATCCGTCTCTACGTAGCCGTACACCTGCTCATGTTGCGCCACCGCCATTTGTAAGGCAAACAGCAAGCGCTTCGCTGTATAGAAACTCATGACCACGCGATGGGTTAGCTTGACAGGCTCGTTCGGTGTGGGCGCCGCTTGCGTATTGAGACCGAAATCGAGCACCAACTCTTCAGGTGTTCCCGTCACCCGGGCGAAATTGGCATAGACCGTCGTGAGCTGGCTCGTATCTACAGGAAACTCGCGCAAGGACGGCTGTCCTGGCGTGCTCGAGCTGGAACCAGACGATGCGGCACTCTTTTCTTCCATTGACATCGAATTTCTCCGTCAGAATGGCCAAAGGCTAAGTGGTTCGCTTATAGATTATCGTAGCGACTTCGAGGGCACTTCAATCAAAGTCAAAGTAATGTTCACCATAGCAACTTATGTTTCATAATATCAGTTGGAACCGACGTCTCCTAGTCTGGTGGGCGGTTCGTCGAAATATGACAGGGTGCTAGCAGCGGCGTCGCCGCAATGCGGAAGCAGCTGCCCGTGTATTGCGCAGTAATTGCAAAGTGCAGACCGCCCTGTCAATCTCGCAGATGCCATGGCAATGTTTCAGGCAAGTTAGGCCGGCCCGCCGTTTGAAGAAATTAGCTGTGAGTCCGAGGCCACGGCAATGTTTAAGGCATGTTGCCGGCGATATGGGAACGGTATCGAGAAAAATCGCTGCTCTCCTGCGGTTATCATCGCCGAGACCAAGACGGCAAAGGAATTCCGCTTGCGGCTTCATTCTCTTGCGCGGATTTGCCCAACGGCGTTGGCGTGTGCTCGAGTAAGAGTTTCTTGGCGCCCACGCACATGCACCCAGACTTGTGTGCAATACCCAGCAAACTGCGCAATATCGGCCTGTAAAGGGCAAACTCGAGGCACCGATGCCATTTCCGCGTTAGCTGAGGTTTGGTACGCATGGACGGTAAAGCGGTGACCTTTTGCGGTTACGTACGCTGGCCGATTTTGCCGATAAATCCAGTAAAAATCAGGGGCAGGAACCATGCCGACCTGGATGCGGATTTTGATAATTGTGTTAGGTCTCCTAATCGCTAGGGCGGGCGTACGCGGGCAGGAAGGCGATGAGTTGTTCAGTGAAACCAGGCACGATTTCGGCGTGGTGCCTCGGGGTATTGTCCTGATTCATCGGTTTCGCTGGGAGAATCGTACGAACAGTCGGTTGGAGGTCAGGGAGGTCCGTACGAGTCGCCCGGAGGTACAAACACAAGTCTGGCCCCGCAGCTTGGAACCAGGAGGAGTGGGGTATGTAGAAGTGGAAGTGGATGGTCGGCGATGGAGTGGGGAAAAAACGGCGTGGGTGCAGCTCCAGATTGAGCCGGGGCCTCGTGTGGTGGTCTTGTGGGTACGGGTGTATTGCCGAGGGGATGTGTTCGCTCA
>BEIM01000391.1 GCA_002898995.1 bacterium HR36 | reverse complement strand
GTGCTACGGGTGTGGCCAATCCCAGGGCACACGGGCAGGCAATGATCGGCGTAGCCACTAATGCTTCCAGGGCTGCTTTCGAAGCCTCCATCCAACCGCTGCCCCAAAGCCACCAGAGCCAACCTGCCGCCGCAACCAACGCCACCAGCAATACCGCCGGTACAAACACGCCCGCCACACGGTCAGCGAGGCGCTGAATCGGCACCTTGCTCAGTTGCGCTCGCTCCACCAACGCCACGATTTTGGCCAGCGTCGTATCTTTGCCAATCGCGGTCACCCGAAACCGTAATGCGCCCGTGGTGTTCATTGTCCCAGCAAATACGCGATCGCCCGCCTTTTTGGGCACGGGATTCGGCTCGCCGGTGAGCATACTTTCATTGACGGCCGACTCGCCTTCGATTACCTCCCCATCTGCAGCGACGCGGTCGCCAGGACGTAGCACCACCACATCGCCCAACCGTAACTCCGCCACCGCTACCTCTACCTCCTGCTCTTCGCGGAGTATTCGGGCTTTGGGCGGTTGCAGCGCCAATAGCCGCTCGATTGCCGCCGAAGCACGACCTCGCGCCCGGCTTTCCAGATATTGCCCCGCAAGTACCAGGAGCACGATCCCTGCCTGGGCCTCGAAATAGACCTCGCCGGCATCTATGCCGAACCAACCCAAAATGGTAGCTGTAGCTCCCTGGATATATGTCGCCAGTGTGCCCAGAGCAATGAGCGTGTTCATATCGGCCGCAAAACTTTTCAGGCGTTGCCAGGCTCCTTGTAAAAACGGCCAGCCACACCAGAACTGCAATGGCGTGCACAACGCTAGCAGCAACTCGT
Organism: bacterium HR36; assembly: GCA_002898995.1. Taxonomy (GTDB): domain Bacteria; phylum Planctomycetota; class Planctomycetia; order Gemmatales; family HRBIN36; genus HRBIN36. The sequence continues at coordinate 2,566 of BEIM01000391.1, read as the reverse complement.
TGCGCCCGAGAAAACGGACATGCGCCATCGAAATCGCCAGCACTGGCACCGCCAAAACCGCCGCCACGATCAGCCGCTTCCGCTCCTTCTGGTCAGCTGCGATGTGATGTTCGGCGTGTAGCTGGTTAGAGGCAAACGCCTCCCGAACTACTCGGGCACGGTAACCAGTTCGCGCCACCGCCGCTTCGAGCTCGTGATCCGCAGGTCCTGGCTCGTCCGTTTGCACCCAGGCCTCTCCCTGCGCCAAATTCACGCTGGCTTGGCGCACTCCTGGCACTTGCCGCAGCGCGCGCTCTACCTGCTGCACACAGGAGGCACAATGCATCCCTTCGATCCGCAGCCGCTTCTCCATGGTGTCCTCTCTTCTGTGTTCGCATCCGGGCCACCGCGCTGCCTGGACAGTCCATCAAATAAGCCAGCGGCTTTCGACAAAAAGCTCAGCGTCCCGCCTTCCTCGGTTTCTCAGCCACCGCTACTGCCGCACTGTATTCAGGCGGCACATAGGCATAACCGATGGAGTCGCGTTCCTGGGCTTCGAGGAAACCTTTGAGCCTTAATCGGCAGCTATCACAACGTCCACAGGCCAAACCCTCCTCGGTCGGTTCGTAGCAGCTATGGGTGAGGCGGAAATTCACGCCAAGGCGCTTCCCTTCGCGGATGATGTTGGCTTTGCTCAGGTACAGCAGTGGCGCATGCACGCGAAAGACCCCCAATCCCTCCACCCCGGCTTTTGTCGCCACATTCGCCAGCGCTTCGAATTGCCGCAAAAACTCCGGCCGGCAATCAGGATAGCCGCTGTAATCAATAGCGTTGCAGCCGATGAAAATGTCGAACGCCCCGACCACTTCCGCATATCCTAGTGCCAGTCCTAAGAGCACGGTGTTGCGTGCCGGCACGTAGGTTACTGGGATACCGTGCTCGATTTCTTCCATCGCCCGATCCTTCGGTACCTGGATATTATCGGTCAAGGCGGAACCACCGATGGCTCGCAAATCCAGGCGCACGATACGGTGTTCTACCACCCCCAGGCTTTCTGCCACGCGCTGCGCTGCTTGCAACTCCCGCCGATGCCGTTGACCATAATCCACCGTTAACGCGTAAACCGCATATCCTTCGCTTCGCGCTACCGCCAGCGTCGTCGCGCTATCTAATCCGCCGCTCAAGAGCACCACCGCCTTCGCTTCCACCGCCAGCCACCTCATTGGGGAAACTGCTATCATTATCTTATGCCGGCACCTGAGCGAACTTATCACCAGGACACAGAGAGAACGAGACTGCATGACTGAGCCTGGCTTCTCTGCGTGCTTTTCGCGCTTTTGTGGTGAAAAAGAAGATCTACCCCGAAGGCACGGAGAGCACAGCGCACCACACAGAGAAGGAGCACGCAAAAACGGCACGCCGCTAAGATGGCCCGCACTACGGCACAACAGAGTGGGAGTCGCCGGAAACGAAAACCAGGTGATGCTCTGTTTATTTTTCTCTATGCCCTCCGCGTCTCGGTGGGTGAGATTAGCGCCTTGACCTGAGAGAGGACCGATCATGTCCGCTTCCCCTGCTGCCAAGTCAAGCAGCGATTTGCAGCCCAGCGCCGCACAACTGGAAACCTTCCCGAACGCATATCCCGGGCGCGACTATATCGTGGAGATTGAATGCCCGGAGTTTACCAGTGTCTGTCCGCGTACGGGACAGCCGGACTTCGGCACCATCACCTTTCGCTACATTCCCGACAAACTGTGCGTGGAGCTGAAATCGCTCAAACTTTACCTGCAACGCTACCGCAACGTTGGCATCTTTTACGAAACCTTGGTGAATCGCTTGCTGGATGATTTCGTGGCCGCTTGCAAACCGCGGCATTGCGAAGTTATCGCCGAGTTCAATCCCCGCGGAGGCATGACCACCACCGTGAGCGCGGTCTATGTCGCCTCGACTGAGGAAGAGGACGAGCAAGAAACCTGCCCGGAGTGTGAGGAGAGGCCCAGCCGGCGCCGGCGGGTCCGCAAACGTTGACGGACCGAGCTTCGGCAGAAGCATCGCTGAGGAGATCCCGGCCAACTGGACTTCTGGGGGGCGACTATGACGGAACGGCTACCTGCAGTTTTCTTGTTCCGCTTCACTTTCCCGTGTCGCTACTTGGCCAACCTGCCACACGAGCAGGCGGAACGCATACTGGATTTACCAGCTTCCTGCCGGCTACCTCACCTGGCGGAACTCAATCAGCAAAAAACCTTTGGCGACGTCCGCTTGGCCTGGAACGAACTGGGCCTGGGCATTCAGGTGGAAGTGCGCGGAAAGGATCGGCCGCCCCTTGGTGATGCCAGCCGACCGCGCAGCTCCGATGGCCTGCACATTTGGATTAGCACTCGCGATGCGCGGCAAATTCATCGCGCAGACCGCTACTGCCACTATTTTTACTTCTTGCCAGCAGGCGGAGGCGAGGAACGCGATTTGCCGGTGGCTGGCCAACTCACCATTGCCCGCGCTCAGGAAAACGCGCCGCAGATCGCTCCAGGCGACCTTCTTTTCCAGGCACATCGCCACCGGAGCGGTTACATCCTCGAGGCTTTTT
>BEIM01000390.1 GCA_002898995.1 bacterium HR36 | reverse complement strand
ACTGGTGGTTTCGTCTTCTGCTTCATCAGCAAAGCTAGCGGCCTCGTCGTCATCAGTTAGATCACCGAGCACGCGGACTGCAGGGCGCGAAGCAGCTGACTGCGCACTGGCTGAGGGGCTATTTCCAGGCACTGTCAGCACGGTCTGACAATTCTTACAACGCACCCGACGCCCTGCAAATTGCTGTGGCACGTTTAGCAGAGACCCACAACCCTGGCACTTAATCTGCAAATTCATGACGCACTCCCCGACTGAGCTAAGAGTGACGGGCCTCAGCCCATCAGAAGCACTCAGAATTCGAATTCGTTGAGCATCTGGACGTACTGGCTGAAAAGCCGCACGACCAGGGAAGCAATGAAGATGACGACCACAAGCCAGACGGCCCCTGCCGCCAGGCTGGTGCAAAAGCGGAGGCGGTCGGCGGCTTGCTCATAGCGGTGCTGCGCGTGGCGCCGCAATGCGTCAGGCTCAGCACCCGCGGCTTCGGCCACGCTGAGCACTGCGAGGAAATCGTCGCTGACCAGGCCCGTGCTTTTCAAGGCTTCGGAAAGCTGTTGCCCCTGGCGGGTTTGTTTGCGAATAGGTTTGGCCCACTTAGCATAGGCGGGATTGCCCGTGGCCTCCAGACCTAACTCCGCTGCTTCATGAACCACCAGTCCCGCTTCCAAGGCCACCGCCAGGGCTTGTGCCAACCGCGCTTCGGCTAATGCCTGCAATGCCCCGCCTATAACTGGCAGACGCAACAACCATTGATGCAGAGCGACGCTGTGTCGGCCCTGGGTGAACAGATAGCGAAGGGCCAGGAACGGGCCCAAAGTTACCAGGGCCATGCCACCCAAGAAAATCAGGGCACCCCGCTCGCCTTTGAGGCCGAATAGCGACATTGGACTCTTGCCCGCCACCGATTCGATGACGCCCAGCAGCCAAATGAACAGAGCCAACACCAGCACGGCGGCGACGAATTGAAACAGCGGCCAACTGACGCGCGACCAGAATTGGCGACGCAGCTCGACTTGTAACGTGAAAGCCTGTTCCAATTCGAGCAGCACCTCGGGTAACCGACCCGTTCGTTCACCAACGGCCAATGCGGCGGTGAAAAATGCGGGTAAGTGAAATCTGAACTGAGCAAGTGCACTCTCCAGGGACTCGCCCTGGCCTAAAGTTGCGGCGACGGTTTCGGCGATACGGCGAAACATGCGCGGACCTTTAGCTGCTAGCTGCTCCCACGCCCGCGGTAAAGCAAGCCCTGCCTCCAACATGTGACGTAAACTGCGACAGACCAATGTCAGCGTAGCCGCGTTCACGTGCCCCACGAGTCTGGCCCTCTCACCGATTTCGCCGCTGCACTTAGACTATCAGCGCCGCATTTGGCCACTCGCTTATTATCACCGCCAGCAGGCCTCCTTACAAGTGGGGCGTAGCCTGACCTGTCCCCACTTCTGTGCCTCGTCGAGAAGGGCAGTTGCCAGAGCGGGAAGTGTTGAAAGACGCGGAACTTCCAGCCAGGTCAGCATCCTCCGACCAATGAAAAACGCGCTGGAGGGCTCAAGACAGGTATTGCTGCACCCCATCGCTGCTTTCTACGCTTTCGCTATCAGCCCGACGCCCACTAACAACCAGTAAGCTACCACTAATATCAGCAGCCAGCGGTCGAATTGTTCTAGCCGCCTAATCAGCGTGTCCCGCAACGCCCAGCCGTGGCGGCGATTCGTGCTGTCGCGAAACCACTCCGCGACGCAAGTCCGCCCACTCTAGAGCTGCGTCAGTGTGTCTGCGGTATAGGGTAAGTCGGTCATCCAATACCAACACTCCTCTCGATGCCGCAGTCAGCCTGGTTTCCCGCACATCACCACGTGCTGCCTCACGGCGTCGTGCTGGCGAAACTCCACGTTGTGGAATACACCCGCATGCCTTGCAACACCAGCCAGGCACTTTGTTCCCCCTGCGAGCTGAAAGCGCGCTTCGTTTCTTACTATATAAGCAGCAAGGCACTAAATTTCCCCCGAAACACGCCGCAGTGGATATAAACATCGGGTCGTATCTGAATCAACTAGCGCAAACCTAACGCACAAAAATTGGCCTAGGTCTTCTAAGGAGGCACACGCTTATGCGAATTACATAGTGCAACCTTAACCGCCGACAGCGACGAGGTGGGCGAGAGTATGGAGCTGCCATCTCTGCACGTCCACGCATATCACCGCTAAGCCAAGTCAGGACATCCGTGGCTGTCATGACGTGATCTCCTTGTATCCGCTGTGCGGGAGCCCAGAGATAGGCCCTTCCTATTCACGTCCGTGGCGGTCGTACTGCGCCCTCCTTGTATCTGGGAGCTTCTCAAAGCCAAAAAATTACATAACTCCTTCCCCAAAAACCACTTAGAGGACATCCCCAAGTTGTTCCACCCGCCGGAAAAAGTGGAGATAAGTCAGCGAATTTCAGCGTTGACATTACCGCCTATCGGTCATACAATCGGTTCTTCAGACCAGGAATCACAGAACCGCCTGCGGTGCCGGCAAACTTAGAGGATAATCCCGGTGTCGGTATTCGCTTCAATGGGGATGATGACAATGGTGATGGCATCTGGGATCTCGAGCAGTACGACGTCAAGCCCTGGTGGTTATTGCCAGGACAAGTCGAGGATGACTTGGTGAGGATTGATTTGAACTTTGGCAGCCAGAACCCGCCTGCAGGGGTCACATATTGGCTTAGAAGGAGCTCACAGGACCTCGAGGTTTGGGGAGGCCCTACCAAGCCACGTCCGCAGAAAGCACCTCAAGGGCAAAACGTCCCAGTTGCTGGATGGTTCGGAACATATGGTCACCCTAACAATCCGAATATCATTCAGCTCCCATTTCCGAAAAACGGTGTTGGTACGCTTTACGTAGAATGGCGGAGTGCTCAAGCCCAACAAAGCGTCCTTACTCTTGAGGCCTGGTCGGGCAACCAGAAGATAGCTGAAGACTCAGTGACCTTTTATAAGTTCCGAACAGCCGTCGTAGTTATCAGTGGTTTTACACAACGGCCAACTCTTGATCCCCAGCAGGCTCGTCAACAGAGGGGGTGGGGTATTTTTGAGCTAGCCCGTGAGCTATACGTGACGGACGGCTATGACGTTCATGTCTTTGGTGAGCATGAGCAGAATCGGAATGCGGACCGTCCATTCGGAGACCCGTATAAGCTAATCAAGCGTGCTGCTTTCCAGGAAGAGGTTAAGAACGTGGTCATCGTTGGTTACAGCTGGGGCGGTGGAGCGGCTTATAACCTGTCCAAATTTATCCATGACGTTCTAGCGCTTAAGGTACCTAACGAACGATTGCCTGCGGATCTCAAAGTCCCATTCACTGCCTACATAGATGCCATTAAACATGGTGGAACGGACGCAGAAAGTCGCAGACCTCCTAAGACCGACTTTCA
>BEIM01000389.1 GCA_002898995.1 bacterium HR36 | reverse complement strand
GACGCCGCAGACCTCGTCACCGCCCACCCTGCCAGTCAATTGGCCCGAAACCTGGAAAGAGTTAGCGAATAGTTTGCGTGGTGTCGCCGAGGCGGTGCGCTCCTTGCCACAGCAGTGCGAGGACCGCTGGCAGATGTTGCAACGCGCAGCGACCATCGGTTATGCTGCCGGCCGTTGTCGTGGTTGGCTTGAAGGCGCCGGGGCAATCTTGCTGGGAGTGCTTTTCTGGCGGATTCTGCGTAGGCGCGCGTCAGTAAAGGTGCCGGCGTGAAGTTGGGCGGAGGGTCAGCCGTGAAACTGGCGGTTCGCTTCCTGGCCGTGCTAACTGTCTGCTTGTGCCTCCTTCCAGGTCGGTCCGAGATGCCCTTGGTGCAGGCCACGATTGGCGGGCTGCGCACGCCGGATGGCAAGCGGATTCAACTCGATTACCCCGTCGAACGCCATTTGCGTAATGCTGTGGGTCGGGACGGCGCGGGTTTATGTGTGTTTACCTCGCTGACTCATGCTGCCGATTGGCAAAATGTCGAAGCTTTGCGCGAGTTGCGCGACTGGATGCGGCAATTTCCGGGCGGCGGCTGGCCGGAAAAAGTGGATGAGATGGTCAGACGCCTGTGTCGCGAACGAAACCTGCCGATTCCGGAATACCTGCACTATCAGGGCAATGACGTGGAGGTTTTGAAACTGGCCTGCAAAACGGGACGCATGCCGTGTGTAACCTACTGTTTTTCGCCAGCTGGGCGTTATCAAGGGCAGCGCATTGCGCACATGGTTAATCTCTTACACGCAGAGGACCGCTGGTTTGCGGTCTTAGATAACAACTATCCAGGGACGGTGGAGTGGATGAGCGAGAACGAATTTCGCCGCACATTTAGTGGTTTGGGTGAGGGTTGGGCAATTATTCTTCTGGCACCTGCACCGCCACCACCACGCCCTTAATTGGAGGAGCAACGCATGGTCGCACACCTGATTGGGTTAAGCTTGGCCAGTGCGGTGTGGCCTCTCGCACCCACTTGACTGAGTGGCGCGTGCTCGGTCGGGGCGCAGGCCTTGCCGATAACCCCAGACGCCGCGCCCTCTCTGACGAGCCAGGGCCAGCGTAATAGTGTACCAAAATACACTATCAGCACGGTGATTCTGCACGTTCAGCCACCGGAGGCGATCGTGGAAATTGAAGGCACGCCGATTGAAACGATGGGGGAAGTCCGTATCTTGCGTACCCCGCCGATTATTAGTGGACAAAAATATACTTATAGCGTCCGCGCCCGTTGGCCGGATGGGGCTTCATGCCAGCGGGAAATTGTTTTTCGTGGTGGCGAAGAGGTGACGGTAGTGCTACGCCCGGAAACGGCAACGGGGTTAGCGCCGCAAAACCCAGCGGCCGCATCTGCCCGGTATGTGGTGGGGCCGGATTCTGCTGGCAACACGGAATCCAAGCAAGGAGAAATGCTGAACTTCGGTCTGGAGGTCCGCCGCCTGCAAGAGCGGGCAGGGCGCCCTGTGGGTCAGGAACGATTTTTGTGGCGCGGCCAGGAAATCAGCCGCGCCGAGGCACTCGCCTTGTTGCGTGGCCAATCACTTCCAGAGAATGGACCAAAGGACCGCCGGCTTCCCGACGATTCTCGGCTACCGCATCTAACTATCGTCAGCCGGGAGACGGATCTGCGGCGGCGGATAATCCGCGACTGGGAATCGGCTCCCGAATTGGCGGCGTTGCGTTCGCGTTACCGTGTGCAAAGCTACCCCGCGGATCATTGGATCGTGCCTCGACTGGGCTTGGACAAGGACCAGGAATTTGCTGTGACTGGCCTAGCGATCCTAGTACAAGCACCCGCGGGGGAGCAAGGGACGAGTCCGGCGCGGCTATGTTACCGCTACGACGGCCCAGCAGCATTGGCTCGTTGGTTACAAAATGATGCACCGCCTGCCCCTGCACGTCAGGCTGTCCCCCCTGCAGTCTGGTTCGGCTTGTTTCTCGCAACGGCTTGGCTGATTTGGCGAATGCGACACAGCAAAACTTTGCTCCAGCTCACCAACTCAGGAGGTGCTTCCATGCAATGGCTCAATGGCTACAAGACCTATCTAGCGGCGCTATTAGCAGCGTTTGTCGCCTTCAATCACGTCGTGCCCTTGGTTACGCCGGAAGTTGAGCAGGCGATACTGGCAGCAGCCACTGCTCTGGGTTTGTATGGTTTGCGACACGCTCTGGAACGTCTGGAACAATCGGCACCTGCCAGTCGGGCTCCAGGCCAGTAGTGCGGCCCAGTGCTCGGCGTCAAGCTGCAGGGGCCGGATAGCCTTTTTATTCGTGGTGCTGGTGTAGTGGCTCCAGCCGGGAGGTCGCCCATGTCCGAAGCAAAAGTAGCCAGGCCGCATGCCGCGGCGGAAAACACAGTCGCCAAACGCCGACGTTCGCGGTTAGGGCGGTTACCCGCGGAGCCGACGGCGGCTTTGCCAGGCACACCCGATAAAATCGCGGTTATGGCCCAACGAGCTGCCCGCGGCGAAACGCTCTTCCACCCACAGGACGCGACACTGGACGGCGATTGGGCATTGATCATCACACCTTCGCAGACGGGCAAACCCATGGTTATCGGGCAAATCAATCAGCGAACTCGCGCAGTACGTTTATGGCCGCGGAAAATGTGCTCCGCAGAATAAGTCACGGTTTGGCCGGTGCAGGTGTTTCGATGCGGGCTTTGGCCCGCAGCTGGCGGAGCAACTGCTCACGGAGGCGCTCGGCTTGCACTTCGCGCACTTCGTCTTTGACATCCGCGAATTTGACAGCCCGCCCTGGCCGCCTGGCCGTCACCAGGATCAAATGATAGCCGAAGGGCGTTGCTACTGGGGCACTCACTTCGCCCACTGGGAGGGCGAATGCCGCGGCGGCAAACGGTTCGACCATTACGCCCAGCCGGGGGAACATGCCCAGATCGCCGCCGCGTGTCTTCGACGGACAGTCGGAATGTTTGATGGCCACCTCCGCAAACACTTCCACGAGCAACCGCTGCCGCAGCGTTTGCTCCTCCTGAGCATTGGCCGGCTGACTCTGCCGCAGGCGTTTTTCCACCTCTGCCAGAATGCTTTGCCGCAATTGTTCGGCTTTTTGGTGGGCGGCCTGCTTTTTAGCGGCATCCGCCTCGGCAGGGCAGGCTATCAGAATGTGTCGGGCTTGCACTGCCGTTCCGTTGAACCAGTCGGGATGCTCCTCGAAAAATTTTTGTAGCGTGGCTTCGGGTAACTGGCTATCCACATAGCGTTCCCAGCGCAAGTCGGCAGCGATTTGCTCTTTCAATTCTGCCTCAGTGAGCGAGAATTCTTGGAGCAGCTTGGCTAGGTCCTGCCCGGTGCGTTTGACCTCCTCTTGAAGTTGGCGATAGCGCTTTTCCACTTCGTCGGCTGAGGCTGCTATTTGGAGCTGGATGAGGTGCTGGTCCA
>BEIM01000388.1 GCA_002898995.1 bacterium HR36 | reverse complement strand
AGGGTTATCCTCGGCAATCAGGATTTTGACGCGTTGCGGTTCGGTATCCATAGCGGGCCTCACAATAAAAGGAAAACTAAGTTGGCAGCAGCCATGCCGCATCAGCCTGTAAGGGCATGATATAGTATCGGCGGCGGTTTGTGGGGACCTGGGAGGCGTTGGGCTCAGGCTTCGTCCCACACCAAAGGTTCGCAACCCAAGGTCATCCAGTGCAAGCACCGCGCCCAATTGGATAGGGAGCCGGGTGTCCATTGGCCGAGCAAGCGCGGCCCCGAACTGCCGGTAACGCGAGGGACGCTAGCGGGCACCTGATCGAGCAAGAAGGCGGCCAGCAATGCTGCTCGTGCGGCTTGTGCAGAATCTGCGGGCAAACCGAAGGGGTCAGATGTTTCCAAAGAAGCGGGACGCAGTTTATCGAGAAGCAGTTGCCAGAGAAAACCATTGCGGCAACCATGGCCGGTGACGATCATCCGCAAGCAAGGTGCTGGCAACTGGAGACGCGCAAGCGCACCGGCGAGGTTGTCAGCCAGCCAATGACACGCAGTGCACAGGACGTCGAAGGCAGACCAGTTTCTTTGCCGCGCCAGTTCAGCCACGGCCCGCACCCAATCGTGAGCAAAGGCAGAGCGCATCAGCGCCCGGGATTCCTGGCTGAGCAGCGCGGGATGAGCTTGCCAGCGGGCCAGTAAGTCGGGGAGCATCCGTCCCTGCACTGCTAAGTGCCCCGACCGATCGGCATTTTCGCGTCCCCCTGTTAGTGCCGCGGTCAGGCGGTCAAGCAACCCCAAACCCGGCAACACCAATGTTCCGCGGATCGCCGACCAAGACCCCTGCCGTGGCAGCCAATGTAAGTACAGCTCTTCGCCCAGATGAATGACCAAACGATCTTCGTTCGGCGAGGAAAATAAGAGCCCATCGGCGGCAGCGGTCACGGGACGCGCTAATCCGCCCGCTGCTAGGTCGCGCAGACCAAACGCGTGGGCCACGCTCCAACCTGTCATTTCCGCCAGATGTGCCGCCCACGGTATCAGAAGCCCCAGCGCTCGGCCAGGCTCCCCCGCCAGCGTCAACCACGGCTCCAGCAAGCCGACACATACTACCTCGTGCCAACTGACGGCGGCCCGTTCGGTCGCCTGGTGAATGAGCTGGAGAAGGCGTTGCAGCCAGACGGGCATAAGCAGCGCCAGTTGATGCGCCTCGAAGCCAAGCTGCTCAGGTCGTGCTGGTTTTTCTCCGGGGCAAACCAGAGGCCCAGCGACGGCCGCCAGCCGGGTGACGCGCAAACTCTCGCCCCGGCCCTGTACCTGGAGCACAGCAGCTTCGGCGGTTCCTAATTCCAGCTCGGCCGCTAATCCTACAATCCACCGGACATCGGCGGGCACGGTCTGCTCTGCATATTGGCGATTAGCAGGCGGGGGCCAGGCTTGCCGCAAAGCTTCTTGCTCTCTCGCAAAGCAAGCTAAGCGGCCAGAGCCAGGGCGCTCTCCCGCTTGACGCTCGCCTGCACGAGCGCTTCAAAAACTTGCAAATCTAATTTTGAAGCCGTTTCGGAGTGCGGGTGCCATTGCACTCCCAATGCCCACCACTCCTCACAGTCGGTTTCGATTGCCTCAATCACGCCATCGGGAGCGACCGCTGCTACGCGGAAACCCGGTGCTACTTCTTTGACCGCCTGGTGGTGGTAGCTGTTGACCAGGATTTCCTCTTCACCGTAGATGACCTCCAATCGGCTTCCTGGTTGCAGTTTGACGACGTGGCGATGTATGGCCCCCGTGGCATCGAAATGAGCCAGGGAACGGGGCAAATCTTCGGGTAGGTGCATGTACAAGGTGCCGCCACAAACCACGTTCAACAGATGCATGCCCAGCGCCACCCCGAGAATGGGCAATTGCCGCGCCACGGCCAGTTGGCAGAGCAAGCGATCGAACTCCTCTAGCTGGGCCGGAATCGGTTGCACCGCATGATGGCGTGGCAATCCCTGTCGCTTCGGGTCGAGGTCGCCTTGCCCCCCTACCAGCACCAGTCCATCCAACCGATCCAGCAAAGCCTCCAGTTCCGCTTTCTTGAGCACAGGCGGAATGAGGATCGGTAACCCTCCCGCCGCATACACCGATTCCGCATAGCCGACGTGCACGCGAATTTGCCCGCTCCCTTCCATTTTGCCCAGCACCAGGTCGGTGTTGATGCCGATGAGCGGTCGCACTTGTTTTGGCATTCCCGGTACCTCCCTGTACTTGCCGTAGTCTTTGGCTGCCTACGCCTTGCGGGACGCAGACGCAAGCAGCGGGCTTGTAATTTACCCGTCGCTTGGGGCGGTTGCAAGCCCGTTTCTCTTTCGCTGTCCGTGCCGGCTGGTAAACCTCTCTTGGCTGACCATTGCAATTGCGGTATGGCCTCGGAAAAACGCAGCGGTGGTCCATGTACAGGCACGGAAACCGACTCGCATGCTTCACAGGAAACCACTAGAGAAGGTACCCGTTCGCCCTGCAACCTCAGCCTGGGACAGCCTGCGCTGTGCACTTGTCGCAGCGGGAGTTTTCCTGCTAGGCTGTGGCAAGACAGTTCAGGAGCAGGTTGTTGAACACAACCGAACGGGTGTGGGCTATCTCGTGCAACACCAGTATGTGGCGGCCGAAGAGCAATTCCGCCAAGCCTTGCAATTAGCACCAGAAGACCTCACCGCGCATTACAATTTGGCAGTTGCCGCCCATCTTCGCGGCCAGAACGAGCAGGCGGAACAGCACTATCGCTATTGCCTGCTGCAAGACCCACTTTTTCTACCAGCACGCCGGGCCTTGGCCCAACTCCTGTGGCACCAAGGTCGGCAACGAGAACTTGAGGCGCTGATCGTGCCATGGGTGCGAGATAGGCCCAATTCTGCCGACGCTCAGGCACTGTATGGCTGGTACCTAGCGCGGCTGGGTGATTATCCAGCTGCCGCAGCCGCTTTAGACCGCGCCCTGGCCCTCGATCCGCAAAATGCTTTCGCCTTAGCAGAGCGCGGGCGTATTTACGAGATTTACCGCTACCCCGAACGAGCCCGCAGCCTGTATGAACGCTCCTTGCAGCACGACCCCTGGCAGCCCGAACTTCGCGCGCGGCTTACCCGCCTTCGCTTCCACCGCCCGGCACTCCCACCGTAAGAATGCTGCAAGAGCGACGGGCGTTATCTCACCGTGGTTGTGCCCACACAATTGCAGAGAAGTTCGTTCACACAGCACGGGCTGTCTCAAGCACATTCGCAGAAGCACCGCTGCAAGTGCGGATCCCCTCATCCCATGGTGGGCTCACATCTGCTGCTCTCTTGCATCGGATGTTCTCCGCCCGGAATGGGATCATTGAGCGTACGTATTTCCCGAGCCATGGTGGGGTGAGGCCGGCTGGACCAATGCTCATAGCTTCTTGCCGTATCATTCAGCGACACTGGGCAAATACGATGCGCAACACTTGT
>BEIM01000387.1 GCA_002898995.1 bacterium HR36 | reverse complement strand
CGCTCACCAGGCCAGAAAGATTTGGCGGAGGCGGAAAAGGAGCGAAATATAGTGCGAAGAATGCGTGATTACCAGGTACGTGTTGGCGGTAAGACTTACTATCTACTGCGGGGTGAATTTCACCGCCATACTGAAATTTCCTGGGACGGCGGCCCCGACGGATGTTTAGAGGATATGTTTCGCTACGCCATTGATGCGGTAGCGTTCGACTGGATTGGTAATGGGGATCATGATAATGGCGCGGGGCGAGAATATACCTGGTGGCTGACGCAGAAACTGACGGATGCCTACCATGTGCCTGGGGTTTTCACGCCCATGTTTACCTATGAACGGAGCGTCAATTATCCACACGGCCATCGTAATGTTATGTTTGCGAAGCGCGGTGTCCTGACCTTACCGCGCCTAGCCGAACCCGATCCGCAAAAACAGGTGGGCGGAGTTCATGCCGACGACACGAAAATGCTCTATCGCTATTTACGCCAACTGGGAGGCATTTGTGCCGCCCATACCTCGGCGACCAATATGGGCACGGATTGGCGCGATAATGATCCGCTGGTGGAACCTATCGTCGAGATCTATCAGGGTGACCGCATGAACTACGAGTACCCTGATTGCCCACGGGCAGGCTACGACCCCAAATCGGGCAAGTTTCCGCCACAAATTGGGGGTTGGCAGCCTTCCGGCTATATCAACAACGCCCTGGCAAAAGGTTACCGCCTGGGATTTCAGTCCTCCAGTGACCACTGGTCCACACATATTTCGTATTTCGTCGCCCTCGCGGAACGCCGCGATCGCGAAGCGCTCCTAGACGCCGCCCGAAAGCGTCATTGTTACGCCGCTACTGATAATATTATCTTCGACGTTCGAAGTGGCCCCTACACTATGGGCGACGAATGGGAGGCCGTGCAGTCGCCAGTGTTTCAGGTATTTGTTCACGGCACGGCTAACATCAGGCAATTAGACGTCCTTCGCGACAGTCAGGTCGTCGCTACCATCCCTGGCAAACAATCGGATAAACTTCAAGTAGCCTGGACCGACTCTAAACCTGAAAAACCGCTGCATTATTATTACTTCCGTGTTTTACAAGAGGATGGCGAACTGGCATGGAGCTCCCCGATGTGGGTGCGCTATAAGGGCGGAAATTAGCGCGGAAACGACGCCCACTAAGCCGCATCGTGATGGCGGGAAGGCTCGCAATTCTGCTCTTGATTAGTGCTCATCGTAGGGCCAAGGCAACATGTGCCGGGGGCGTTGCTGGCCGGCCTAGGCGCATACCGTTTATCCACGAACCAAGTGACTAAGTTCGTCAGTAGTGTTTTGGGCCGAGGCCAAAACATACCGGTGTAGGAGCGGTAACGTTGGTAATCAGCAGCGAAAGGGCTGCGAGCAAAGGCCCGTTCTTCTTGCCAAGCCGCCAGAGTGTAAAGCAGGGCCATCCAAGCTGTAAGTGCGAACAACCACCATTGCCCGGTCGCTACAGGTGGTGCCAGCCAGGCCAAGAGATAGGCCGTATAGAGCGGATGGCGAATATACCGATAAGGCCCGGTGCAACGGAACGAGTTGGGCCTTGCCTCAGTGAAAACAAAAGCCGGTTTATCGCGGCCATGGGTACGTAACGCCGACCAGAACAGGAGATTGGCTAAGCCGTACAGGACCAGCGCACCAACCGTGGCAGCCAGCGTGATGGGCAGGTGCCAGGCCAGTATTGCCAGTTGCGTCAAAGTGCATAGCCAGCCACTAAGTACCAGGATGGTTTTTGCAGGGGGCCAGCGGTCGGCGTAGCGGAACGACCGCCGCATCCGCGAAGCGAAGCCGTACCAGGTAAGCAATCCAGCCATCAACACGATCCAGGAGTACATGGTCGTTTCTCCTGTAGTTGGCGGCGCAAAGATCGATGTAAGTCAATGTTTCCGATTCCATGAAAGGCAATGCAGCGGTTGCGGCGCGGGGGCAAGGTACCATGGCCGAAAGCGCGGTCGAGCGTCGGGTTGTGTGAGGTCCTGCACCGTCTGTAACGAACGAAGTCCTTTTTCGCAAGGCAGGATGGCCGAGCCAGCCCAGACGCTACAGGCGGATACTAGGGGGCGTAAATGGCCGCTAGCCGGGGCAGGCTTTGCTGCATACAACGTGCATCACATCTGGCAGCGGACTGACGGGCAAGCCAACGGGCCTGCGAACGAGGAGTAGTCAAGGAGAACACCATGGGGGTGAATGCTCCATTGAATCGGAAATTGCGGATGGGTTTGGTAGGCGGGGGACAGGGAGCGTTTATTGGTCGCGTGCATGCGACAGCTGCCATTCTCGACAACCGCGCCGTGCTTGTGGCTGGGGCGCTTTCTTCCGATCCGGCGCGGGCCAAAGCATCTGCTCCCGACTACGCTATCCCGCCGGAACGTGCCTATGGTTCTTACCAAGAAATGGTCGAGAAGGAAAGCCAGCTGCCGCCCGACCAGCGGATTGATTTTGTCACCATCGCCACGCCCAATCACACGCATTTTGAGATTGCCAAAGCGTTTGCCGAAGCCGGATTTAACGTCATCTGCGACAAACCAATGACGCTGACGCTGGAGCAGGCGGAAGAATTGGCCCGGATTGTGGAGCGTACGGGCATTGTCTTCGCCTTGACCCACAACTACACCGGCTATCCCCTGGTGCGTCAAGCCCGCGACATGGTGCTGAACGGCGAATTGGGGGAGATTCAGGCCATCCGGGCGTTTTACATCCAAGGCTGGCTGCGCACACGCTTGGAGCTGCAGGGGCAAAAGCAAGCTAGCTGGCGCACCGATCCCGCCCGGAGCGGTGCTGCCGGGTGTTTCGGCGATATCGGTACCCACGCCTATAATCTCGGTCGCTACATTACCGGGCTATTGCCTGACAAGGTGTCCTGCACTCTGAAAACTTTCGAGCCCGGCCGTTTGCTCGATGATTACGGTACCTGTGTCATTCAATACCAGAACGGTGCCCTGGGAACGGTCACCGCATCGCAAATTTCCCACGGCCGCGAAAACGATCTCTGGATCGAGATTGACGGCACTAAAGGTTCCCTGGAATGGCACCAGGAAGAGCCGAACAAAATGTGGTTCAAGGTCAACGGCCAACCGCACCGTCTCTATACCCGAGACCCGAATGCACCGTTTACCACGGAGACAGCCAAACGCAGCTGCCGCTTACCTTCAGGCCATCCCGAGGCATTTATTGAGGCCTTCGCCAACATTTACACCGCCGCGTACGACGACATCGTGAAACGCGCCACAGGCCAAAAGGTGGACCCGAAGAACACACTGTATCCCAACGTTTACGATGGCGTGGATGGCATGAATTTCATCACGCAGTGCGTGGCCAGCTCCCGGCAAGGAGGTGTCTGGTTACCGCTTGCTCATCCCGCCTGCCGCACCTGGAAGTGAGCAACCCGCGTAAGAGCATGGCGAAAAGATCGCTGCTGCTAAACCGACTGCCGAAATACCGCA
>BEIM01000386.1 GCA_002898995.1 bacterium HR36 | reverse complement strand
GCTGTTCACGAACAGCTATTGCGCCGCCCCGTCTTGTACGCCGTCGCGGGCCGCTATCCTGACCGGCCGATATCCGCACAGCCTCGAAGAAGGTGCCAATTTATGGGGCTTCCTGCCAGCTAAATATGTCGTTTACCCTGACCTGCTCGAAAAGGCTGGCTATCACGTCGGATACGTGGGTAAAGGCTGGGGACCTGGCAACTTTCAGGCTGGCGGACGCCCGCGCAATCCTGCCGGACCTGCTTACAAGTCCTTCGCCCAATTCCTCGACGCCTGCCCGAAAGACAAGCCATTCTGCTTCTGGTTTGGCAGCACTTTTCCGCACCGGCCTTATGCTTTGGATTCCGGGCGCAAAGCCGGTCTCGACGCGACGCGGGTGCAAGTGCCGCCAGTCTGGCCCGATTACCCTGAAGTCCGCCACGATATCCTCGATTATTACCTGGAGGTGCAGCGGTTTGACCAGCAGGTGGGCGAATTGCTTGCGGAGCTGGAAAAACGCGGATTGTATGACCGTACATTGGTGGTGATTACCAGCGATAATGGTATGCCTTTCCCACGGGGCAAGGCAAACCTGTATGATTTGGGCACGCGAATGCCGCTGGCCCTTCGTTGGCCAGGCGTTACGCAACCGGGAACGCGGCTGGCGCAGTTCGTGAGCCATGTGGATTTTGCCCCAACTTTTCTGGAAGCAGCGGGCCTGCCTATTCCTAAGGAAATGCATGGCCGGAGTTTGAAACCGCTATTGACGGGTCAGGCACGCGCCTGGCGGGACGCCGTCTTTACGGAACGCGAACGTCATGCTTATGTGCGCCAGGGCAATCTGAGCTATCCCGCCCGTGCTATCCGTACCCAGCGCTATCTTTACATCCGCAACATCCGTCCTGAGCGCTGGCCTGCAGGCGACCCGCAGCTGGTTTTTGCTGTAGGACCATTCGGCGACATTGACGACGGCCCGACGAAACGCCTCCTCCTCAGCGGTCAAGTCGATCCCCAATATCGCAGCTATTTTGAATTAGCCTGCGGCAAACGCCCCGCAGAAGAACTTTACGACCTGGAGAAAGACCCGCATCAGATGCACAATGTGGCCGGCCAGCCTGCATACGTCCGCATCCGTCAGGAATTGGCCGACCGTTTGCTGAACTGGATGAAATCTACCGACGATCCGCGAGCCCGTTCGGAGGATGACCGTTTCGATAAGGTGCCCTACTTCGGCAATCCCGCCAAGAAAGAAAAACCACTGGCGCACTGAAGCATTTTTCGATTGCGTATCACGAGCTAGCAGAAAGCGCGGCGTCGTCGCCGATTTAACGATCCCGCAAGAGGGCGCGTGCGGCCCGCGCACCAGCAGCAACGAACACAGACCACGGTGGTCCGTGTTCCCACTCGTGCGAAAGTCTTCTCCATCTCACTGGCCGGCCGAACTGCAGGCCCGGGACAATATCAGTTTGCGAGACTTTTCCCGGTACATCTTGCTTGTGGCTCTTTGCGCCTCTGGGAGCTCGGTCTTCGGCCAGGGCAGAAAAACCACTCCCACGCGGTTATTGTGGTGGAGCATGCTGCGGCGGGCTAACTGCTGCCTCCTGCACCGCTTGCGCAACAAATGCGGAAAATGCGAGCCAGTCCTTCGCAAAACCGATGCGCGAATAGAGTAGGGTCCTGTTAGGAGCACTTGAGACGGCGGCGCTCAGCTTCCTGCCAAACCTTGTGGAGCACCTCGGTTAGCTGCGCCAGCATGGCTTCGTGGCTGAGGTGCTTCAGCTGGTCATAGGGAATGGGTTCACCGACGACTACGGCAATACCGCGATGGGCTGAGGTAACGGAGTAGGTGTCGTGAGAAGTTGCCGTTGGCGCAGGCAGAGATGGTTTGGCCTCCGTCGCAGTCCTGCCCGATCCCCTGCAACAAGACCACGTGCTCCATAATGGGCATAGCCGGGGTAAGGGCTGGTGCCGGGGCCAAACGTCGAAGGCGCCGGCAATGCCAATGGGTAAGACTGGCACCTGTCCACGCCGCACGAGCAGTGTTACCCCAGGCCGCAGTGCCTGCATCTGCCCATGGGGCGTGCGTTCCCCCTCGGGGAAAATCACAACCGCTTCTTGCTGCCGCAACAGCTCCAGCGCGGTGCGGATGCCTTCAGTGGTTGGCTTCTCCTGATCGATCGGAATCGCCCCGAATGATTGGATAAGCCAGCTGAAAAACGCATTGGCGAAGAGCGTCTTGCGGGCCAGATACAGCAGGCGTCGCCGCACGGCCATGCCGATCAGTACGGGATCCAGGAAACTCTGATGGTTGGCCACCACCAGCAACCCGCCTTGTCGCGGCACATTGCGGTATCCCCATGTCCGCACACTGAACAACACCGTCATCCCCGTGCTCACGGGCCAGTACCAGAAATGGTGTTGCGCCGTCTGATACCAGATTGGATACATCCTGCGTCGTAGCCGGTGCTTGCAGTGGTCCGCCAGGAGCAAGCCCGATGGGGACCTGTTAGGTGCTTTCTCCCGGTGAAGACGGATCGGCAACGGAGGTAATAACGTCTGTTTTCGCGGCAGTCGGCAAGCCCTGGCTGAGCCAGACGGTTATCCACCGCACGATCGCGTTGAGGAGCAGCACGAGGACGCATAGCATCACAAAGAGCGTTAAAGCGATATTGAGATAGCCCGCTAAGGCCCGGCTGCCTCCTTCGGCGATCATGGCAGGGAATTGGCTGGTGATCAGCTGCGCCCCCGCCGTCATGGTGGTGCTGATAACAAACAGCATGGGCAAGAGCGTGACCCAGGCATATCGGCCCCGGCCTGAGTTGATGAGCAGCGTGGTCACCAGTGCCAGGGCAATCACCGCCAGCAACTGATTGGCAATGCCAAACATGGGCCAGATCGTGCTGATCGAACCCGTCCAGATCAGCGCTCCCCACAAGCCCGTTACCACCGCCGTCGCCAGGACCGCGCCAGGGAGCCAATCTGTCCTTTCAAACCTGTGGTACACTTTGCCCAGGGCCTCCTGCAACAAAAAACGAGCGATCCGCGTGCCCGTGTCAATGGTCGTCAGGATGAACAGTGCCTCGAACATGATGGCGAAATGGTACCAGTACTTCATGACCTGTTCGATGGCTAGCCCCGTCCAGCGTAGGGCATCGGTGAAAATGAGGGCCATGCCCACCGCCAGCGTTACCGCACCCCCGGTGCGCCCCCGCAAGGCTTCCCCCCCCCCCATGCGCTCCACTTCCCCCAGGTCGTGTTGGGGTATCCTCAACTGGTGCACGTCCGCGACCCCTGCCTGGTGCAGTGGGTCATGTTGCTCCCGTACCAGCCCCAAACGCTGGTAAAGCTCATCGAGTTGCGGCTGGTAGTGATGCACCTCCCGCAAATCTGTATTCATTTCGAAATAGAGCTTGGGATCCAGCGAGGCTGCCGCTATCAGCGCCACCACGCCCACCAAACCCTCCATGAGCATCGCGCCGTAACCTACGGG
>BEIM01000385.1 GCA_002898995.1 bacterium HR36 | reverse complement strand
CGTGCGCTCGACCGCCTGCGTGCCAAGGGCGCGCGGCATCAAGCGGACCAGATCTTGCAGCAATCCCGCCAGCAAGCCGACCAACTCCTGCGGGATGCCGAATTGCGCATCCGTGAAGAATCACAACGACGCCGAGAGGAACTGGAACGTGAAATTCAGGAAGCCCGCGCCGGGTTGCGCGAGCGGGAACGCCGGTTGCGACAGCAGGAAGAATCGCTGGCGAAACGACAGCAGCTTCTGCTGCGCAAAGATCGCACCCTGGAGCTGACCCAGAAAAAACTGGCCGAGCAACAGGAAGCGCTCACCCGCCGCGAGAAAGAGTTGGAGGAACTGCTGGCTGAACAACAGCGGCAACTCCAGCAACTAGCCGGGCTTACCCGCGAACAAGCCGAAGCCATGCTGCTCAGTCAGCTGGAAAGGGAGTTGGCTGCCGAAATCAATCAGCGGATCGTAAAGTTTGAGGAACGGTTCAAGAATATGGCGGAAGAAAAAGCGCGGGAAATTCTAAGCACCGCTATTCAGCGCTACGCCGCAGGCCACACCGCCGAAACCACTGTCAGCACTGTGGACTTGCCTAATGACGAAATGAAAGGCCGCATCATTGGCCGCGAAGGGCGGAACATCCGCACCTTCGAAAAGTTGACGGGCGTGGACGTGATTATTGATGACACACCCGGGGTGGTGGTCGTCAGCTCCTTCGATGCGGTGCGGCGGGAGGTCGCCCGCCAGGCCCTTAAGAAGCTTATCGCAGATGGCCGAATTCATCCTGCCCGTATTGAAGAAGTGGTGCGCGAAACGCAGATCGAAATCGAACGCCACATCCTGGAAGCCGGACGGGCCGCTGTCCAGGAGGCCAATATCGGCCATGTGTCGGAAAGGATTATCCAACTGCTGGGTCGGCTGAAATTCCGCACCTCCTATAGCCAGAACGTCCTGCAACACAGCCTGGAGGTAGCGCACTTGTGCGGACTCATGGCCGAAGAACTGGGCCTGGACGGGCAACTGGCACGCCGCTGTGGTTTGCTGCACGACATTGGTAAAGCCGCCGATCACGACATGGAAGGGGGCCATCCCGAAGTCGGGGCAGAGTTGGCCCGCCGGTACGGCGAAACACGCCAGGAAGTCCTGCATGCCATTTTGTGCCACCACGACGACATAAAGCACGGCCAAATCTATACCGTGCTGGTAGCCGCCGCCGATGCCATCAGTGCCAGCCGGCCCGGCGCTCGCCGGGAAACCCTCGAAAAATACATCAAACGCATGCAGGAGCTGGAACAGCTGGCCCTGACCTTCCCCGGCGTCGAACAAGCCTACGCCATTCAAGCTGGCCGCGAATTGCGCGTCATCGCCCAGGCCAGCAAGACTACGGACCAGGACGCCATCCGTCTTAGCCGCGACATTGCTCGCGCTATCGAACAGCAGCTTGAATACCCCGGCGATATCAAGGTTACTGTGATTCGGGAAATTCGCGCCGTGGATTACGCCCGGTGAGCAGCGGCCCTTCTTTTGCGGGTCGGCGTGGCGGCGCTTGTTCACCGACAGCCTAGGCTGAACCGCCAGCTCGTGTGCCTGGCCGCCGGTCGAATATCTGTGCCACGTTTTCGTAAAGAACCTGCCGGGCTAACTGCACCGCCCGATCCTCCGACCAACCCTGCCTTTCGATGTAGTCCTCTGCCAAAATTTCGGCCAGAACACGGCGGAACATATTGAACTTGGGCAGGACGAATTCGAGTTTGTAAGCGTCGCTGTAGTAGCCGATTAGTTTGGTCTTGGGGACTCCTTGCAAGCGTGTGCTCAGGTCGTGGCGAATCAAAGCGGGCAGGGTACTGTACCACCAATGTCCGCTCGCCACCACATTCGGGAAAATCCAGCTGAAGGCGACCAATTCCGGATTCTGGCTGCTCGAAAGGACGGACACGCAAAAGGTCACCTGAGGAAACGCATTAAATAACTCGCGGTATTGATACAAAGAGGTGCGCTGGTCCAACAAATCCTGCCCCTGATAAACGCCCTGCCGATACACGCCGCGGTGCACGCCGATCATCAGGTCAAAAGGTAGGCCGTAATCCCGACAACCTTCTGCCAGCATCCAGAAAACGCTGCGGCTGAGCTCAGGCGACGGTGTGTCGAGGCGCAGTATCACGCCGGCTTCGGGTGGCAGTGGAACAAAATCGGGCGGCAGTGAAATGGCACAAGCACGGGCTCCGTGCGCCACGAAATATCGAAACAGCCGATCCACGGCCTCCCGGAGTTGGTTCCATTGGCCCACCTCTATGCCCGTGGCCTTTGCCAGGCGGGCACGCACATCAGCTTGATGCAAACGAAATACCAAATCATCCGTACGCAAACAGGGTACGTATAGGTTCGGATCAAATCCTTCCAGCGGGTCGTCAAAATCGTTGGTCAAGAAAATCTGCTCAATGTTGCTGCGGCGCAGCACCTGTTGATCCCAGTCGGGGGCTGTCATGCGCTTCTGTGCCTGTTCCCAGAGCCAATCCGCATCGGTAGCCGTGATCCACGCTTTGTCAAACCCCAGAAAAGTTTGCGCAATTTCCACTAACCAGGCTGCTTGCGCAGTGTTATCGAAACGCTCTAAAAATCGCAGCAAAGTACGACACCGCTCCCGTGCAGGAAACTCAACACGCAGCGGGTCGTGGGACATTCCGGCAGAATGCGCTAATTCCGTGTAGTAGTGATAGCCGAGAATCTCATCCAGCGAGCGTGCCGCCGGCCGCTGTGGCGAAATATGCGTGTGGGGATCGCGGATCGGAATAGCCGCGATCTGCTCGTAAAGCCGCTTTACCAGCGAGGCACTTGCCATTGCTCTGGTCTCCCTGATGCAAATGGGCTATGGTGGCACAGCGCTGGCCAGGAAGCGCGCCCGGCTTGCGCTATTGGGAAAATAAGAACTTGCCCACTCTTCTGCCAGCAGGTCTTGCGATACCAGCCGGTGCGGAGAGCAGGCAATTCCTCTTTTTTGACCGAAAGGAGCGACCCTTATGAGCTCGCCTTTAGTCTCTGCCGCTGCCGGCTCGGCCAGTACTGCGGTGTCCACACCCGTCGAGGTGTCGATATTGCCATTTCCTGAACGTCCGCTAGCCGTTGGTGACGCAAACCCGGCGGCAGGAGCACCCACCCCGTACACCACCGCCCAGGCCCTTGCCGAGTTTGAACGCTGGAGCCGAAGTTATGACCGCAGTCTGTTGCAACAGCTTTTGTTCAAGCCGACCCATCGCTTGCTGCTGTCTCACTTGAACGGTACAGATAGGAGAATACTCGATGTAGGTTGCGGCACCGGTAAATTCCTGGAGTTGGTAGCGGAACGGTTTCCCACAGCGGAAATAGTGGGTCTCGACCTCTGCCCAGGAATGCTGCGACGGGCGGAACCTCGTTGTCAACGTTTTGGATCACGAGTCCGTCTGGTTCGCGCTGATAGCGCCCATCTGCCTTTTGAGGAGGGATACTTCGACGTGGTTACTTGC
>BEIM01000384.1 GCA_002898995.1 bacterium HR36 | reverse complement strand
TTGGTTGCAACTCATGCGGAGCCTGTACAGGATTCACGTCTTACACTCGCTGGCCGAGCGTGCAAGCAGCCGTTCGGACAGATGGGTTACGAAACAGGCATCGGAGCGCGTACTACAGCTCGCGTTCAATGTGCTCCAATAAGTCGGCCACCGCCCAGTTTTGTCCTCCCAGGCGGAGATGGGCGTGATCGCGCAGCCAACCCGCGACCTTGCGTTCGGCGGCGATCACCGTGCTGTGATTGCGCCCACCGAAATAACGTCCGATTTCGCTATAAGGCAAACCCGTGTGTTTGCGAGCCAGGTACATGGCGAGCATCCGCGGATGACTGGCAGAGCGGACTTTATCTCGACCCCGTAAGACGCCAGGGCGCAAATGCAGAACCCGGCTGACCGCACGCTCCACATCGCGTAAACCGACCGCCCCGGGGTTAGGCCGTAGCCAGTGTCCCAGAGCCTGCTGCGCCAATGGTAATGTGATTGGTTGCCTGTGCACCGTGGCATAGTGATAAATGGCGTAAAGCGCTCCTTCTAACTCGCGGACATTGCCCCGCACGCTTTGCGCCAGGTAGTCGGTCACTTCTGAGCCCAAAACAAGCCCCAGCTCCTGCGCTTTGGCCTGGTACAGCCTGCGCCGCAGTTCAACATCGGGCAGCTCCACAGCCCACACGGCGCCGCCAAGCAAGCGGTCCACTAACTCTGGCGACCAGCGCGCTTGCCGCGGATGCCGATCGCAGGTGGCCACGAACACCCGTCCGTGCCGCGTTAAGGCTTCTAGGGTATGCACCAGTTCTTCCTGAGTAGCGCGTTTGCCTTCCAGGAATTGCAGGTCGTCTAGCAACAGCGCGGTCAAGCTGCGGAAACGCCGGCGAAACTCGCTGAGTTTCCCCTGCCGCATCGCTTGCAAAAACTGATTGGTGAAATCCTCCGCTGTCAGGCAGACAATTTTTCCCGGTTCAGACGCCTGTTCCAGGGCTTGTGCACAGCCCTCAAGCAAATGCGTCTTACCTACACCATGTGGCCCATAGAGGGTCAGGGGAATGCCCGCTGGCCGAGGTCTGCCACCGAACCATGACGTGTCCTGCCGCAGCGATTCTACCAGCTGTTTCACCGCTGCGTAAGCGAGCCGATTGGATTCGCCGACCAGAAATCTGTCGAGCTTGTTTGGTGCAGGGCGGGCCTGTCGCACGGCGGGGCCTGGCTCCAACGACACCTCGGCCGCGTCGGCGCAGACGCCAGGCGGTTCCCACTTCTCGCCTGAGGTCTCATTCCGGACGGCCACGCCAAGGCGGTGTTGCCGATGGGCCTGAAACAATGCCGGGTCTATTACGAAGCGAACCGGCACTGGCTGGCCAGCTACACTTTCCGCTGCCGCCTGAATAGCCTCGGCAAAGGTTCCTTGCAGCCAGTCCAAAAAGAAACGGTTGGGCACCCCGACGACTAATTCCTGATCGGTCCAGGTCAGGCGAGTTTGTTGTTCGAACCAGAGGTGATAGCGTTTTTCTCCGATGCGTTTGCTCAATGCCTGGGCAAAAGCAGCCACCCAATCCGTCAGCGTCGGCACAGGTATCCTCCCGGTGCTCGTAGTCGCAAGAGCCTCCCTGCTGAGGATGAGCCATAACGGCAATGCGCGCGACGCGATCCGTGGTCGCCGTGCCACCTTCCCCAACGGCTGGGTGCTGGGGAATCGTGATTGTAAGAAATGCCCCGTCGCTTTGCCAAGCAAAAAATTCTTCGTGAGCAGGTTGTCCACAGCCCCATCCTGCGCAACTCACTGCCTGGCGAAGTTTTGCTTTCCGCCATCAACATGACGCCCCCGGAAACCTTTCCCTATTTCCCAAACCTGCAGCTGAACCTCGGACGTGTCGCTTCAGCTGCGATATCGCGGGCCGCTGCTTCCGTCCATTCCGTCAAAGGTTGCGGCGCCTGGACCAACGTGATCACGCAGTTGGGGA
The DNA here is from genome assembly GCA_002898995.1 of bacterium HR36. Taxonomy (GTDB): domain Bacteria; phylum Planctomycetota; class Planctomycetia; order Gemmatales; family HRBIN36; genus HRBIN36. The sequence continues at coordinate 1,533 of BEIM01000384.1, read as the reverse complement.
TATGCTCCTGCCATCCCATCCAATCCGAAGTCCCCGCTGCCTTGAGGGCTTGTGTGATTTCGGCGCTTCCCATCGCGGGACTTGCCTAAACCCGCCTTGCCAAAAGAACGCTCATTCGTTACAGGGTGAGCCGCTATACCCAGCCAATTCATATCAGGCAGGAGAGCTGGAAAAACTGACAGGCTCAGGTAGCGGCGACGTCGCGAGCGCGCGGCTCCTACGTCCCGGCAACCGCGACTCGGGACGCCAGCTCTTGGAATACGGTCTGCCCATTTCCTAATCCTGCGAACTCTTGGCGCCGCTTTCTGAGGTGTGCAGGGTGACTTATGCCGCTTCTCGAAGTGCAAGGGCTGGTCAAGAGCTATGGCAAACGCCGTGTGGTCAACGGCGTCAGTTTCTATGTGGAGCGTGGGGAGGTAGTCGGCTTACTCGGACCTAACGGAGCGGGTAAGACGACCACGTTTCGTATGACCATTGGTATGTTGGTACCCGACGCCGGCCGAGTGCTTTTCAACGGTCAGGATGTCACCCGTTGGCCGATGTACCAGCGAGCTCGCCTGGGCATGGGTTACCTGTCCCAGGAATCTTCAGTCTTTCGGCGACTTACGGCCGAACAGAATCTCCTGGCGATTCTCGAAGCGATGCCACCTTTGCGCTCGCTGGGCCGACGTCTCACCCGCCAGGAACGCTGGCAAGTCACGCTCCGCATGCTGGAACAGTTTGACCTGTTGCGGGTGCGAAAGACTCGCGCCTGGTCGCTCTCGGGAGGGGAAAAACGTCGTCTGGAAGTGGCCCGCTGCCTGATTACTGAGCCGCTCCTCATCCTGCTTGACGAACCTTTCACCGGCATCGATCCCATCACCATCGCTGACATTCAGCAGATCGTTCGCAAACTTCGCGACCAGGGAATCGGCGTTTTGCTCACGGATCACAACGTCCGCGAGGCCCTGAAAATCACGGATCGCAGTTATGTCATAGCGGATGGGGTCGTCGAGGCCCACGGCACCCCGCAGGAGATCATCCGCCATCCCACCGTCATCGCCAAGTATCTCGGTCAAACGTTCCATGACCCCTTGCCAGCCTCGCTACCATCTGGCCCGAGTTCCGGCTCTTCAGCGTCATCTGGCCCTCCCACTCCGTCTCCCACCCAACCCCATGATTCCCTGGGCAAAACCACGTCCGACCAGGCCGAACCCTTGCCGGCGACGTTGCCATTGCAGCGCGGTGAACACAGCTATAGTTCGTCCAGCGCGGCCTTAGCGGTGCTGCATCAGGAGCGCTTACGCCAGCGTCTGGATTGGCTTACTTCGGAACGCCGAGTCGAGGCCGAGAGCGAATTCTTCCAGGCAGGCCAGGCCGCCATTCCGATCTTGCTCGAAGCTCTGGAACGCCGCGACCCGGAACTCCGCCAACGGGCTTTACGTCTTCTCGAACGCCTCCTCGGTTGCTCCCTCGAGTTCGATCCCTTCGCCCCAGAAGCCGAAAGACGACTCGCTTTGGCCCGACTGCGGGAACAATTTTTTCGCTTAGCGA
>BEIM01000383.1 GCA_002898995.1 bacterium HR36 | reverse complement strand
CTTGGTCAAAAAACTGCTGGCACTCGGTCGAGGGGGTACTAATACGGTAATGCAAGACGGACAGACCGGGCTGTAGGCGAGCTGGAGCCAACTTTGTGACAGGCAGTTTCGCAGGTACCGTGGATGCACGAACTTCTCCCAGCATGCAAATCCATACTATCCATGGCAATGAGCACATGAATTATTCCCCCGGTTGCATAGCGCGAGTTACATCTAGCAGCGTGTGGTCGAGCGGGAGTGCAGATCCCTGCCAGGCTTAAGTGTAGGCAGTTCCACACAGCTGGGCAGCGGTATGGTTGCAAGGTACAAGCTAGCCAAGCCCATCTGTACTACCGAGATCAGCACCCCCTGACATGGGCAAACACTATGCCTGGACAACGCCGCTATCGCCCGGCGCGCCAGATTATTCCGGGAAAAAGCAGGCCTTCGTCATCCGTCTCTATGCTCCTAAATACCGAGAAAGCAAGAATTCACCAAGGTCCAAACTCTTGGCAATGCTGCAACCGAAAGCAGGGCAAGGCAGTCCTAGGGGAAAGAGGCATCCATGCCTAGTTCTCACGGGTATGGACAGAAAGCCCCCAGAGCCACAGATATACATTCCGAGACCTACTGGCTCCGGGGATCTCAAAGCGGCTTCTAGACTTTGCCCATCTTGGTTGGCAAATTAAGCAATGGCGTATGTGCGGGTGGCAGGGTCGCGCTTCACTTGGCCGATTTCGACTAATTTTGTCAGCGTCTGATTGACGATAACAGAGAAACGCTGGCTGGTGGTCTTATAGCCGGCACTCAAAACAGCTTGCTCAACTTCCTTGGGCCGCATTGGCCGACCAGCATCGCCCAATACCCGCAAGATATATTCCCGTAAGGACCCAGCTTCCGCCTGGGGTGGCCGACCGCGGCGCTTGGCCGGCGCTGGAGCCGCCGCGGCACGGGGAGCGCGCCGTGCCCCGTCTCGTGCCTGCACTGCACGTAATTCCTGGCGAATTTCTTCGGTCGCCTGCTGTTCGATTTGACCCAACTGGTTAAGCGTCTGCTGAATCTGCTCCTGCAAGGAGCGTAATTGGTCCAGGCGTTTGTTGAGCATCTTCTGGATTTCGCTGATGCTCAGCTTGCTGATTGCCGGTGCTCTTGGCATAGCCATCTCCCCCTTACTTGTTGGTTGTGCCCTAAATTAGGCAAGCTCCCAATGATCTTGCCATCATTATATCTAAGCAAAGAAAGTACAAATGGCAAGAGGCGGCCTAAATTTTTTCTAATGAAAGCTTGAGCTAAATCTCAAGCACCAATTGCGCCTTGGCCGATGATTGTAGGGGCCTTGTATAATTGACCGCTATTTCCAGCTTCGGAGGCTCCATATAATTCTCGAGCCATTCTAGCGAAGGACTAAACATGTGTACACAACTTCGTAGCACTACGGCTAAAGATTGTGGCAGGTCAAAGTTGGGATCGGTCAATTAGTAAACGAGCTAGGCACGCGGGAGGATAGCCATGAGCCAGGCAACTCTGGTCGAGCGAGTGTCGGCACTACGTCGCCGGTTAGAAGAACTCGTCCCCAGCAACACGGCGTCCCTCATCGAGCTTAGCCCGCGCTTGCGCCAGTTTCAAGAGGTCTGCCGCCAAGCTCAGGCCTTGCATAAGCAGGTTCAGGTTGTTGAGGCTCAAGTACGGGAATTGGGCGGTGACAACACCTTGAGCGGGCATCAGGGCCACGAGTTATCCGGTCCCAAGAGACTTTCCTGGCAAACCTGGCGCTGGTTGTTAGAATGTCGGCAGTGTCTGCAATCGTTGAAGCAAGTTGGCGAAATGCTCGCAACTAACTTGGAAGGAGAGCAGCGCCTACTAGACTGTTATCAGCTGACGGTGAGTATGGCGGAATGTTTGGTACGCGGCGTACAGGCCTTACCTGAAGGGGCTTTAGAGCAAAATCGAGTGGCCCAAGGTTTAGGCGGATGGGTAATGTGGCTGAAAACCCAAGTTGCCGCCATGCAAGCCTGGGGTGAACAAAGGCAGCGCGTGGTTACTCACGTACGAAGTCTGGCACACGCCATCCAGTCCCTATGCCAGCGCCGACCTGTACTGAACCGCACGCTCATGGCCATCGCCGAAGAATTGGCCGCCGCCGACTTGCACAGTAGTCCCCTGGAAATGTTACAACCCGAATTGCCTCCCGAACGCTGGGCCGCGCTCCATGGCTGGAACACCGCTCAAGTTGTTGCCCGTCTGGTGCGCTGGCATCGAGAACTACGCAAACAAAGTGTCCTCGTCATTTTGGCAGCATTGCTTCATGACGCAGGAATGGCCGCTGTTTCCCCTGAGGTGCTGGAGCAAGAGGGGCCTCTCAGTGACCCTCAACGCCGGGAAATTGAAGCGCATGTGGGCATTAGTGCGGAGGCAATACGGCTGTTGTTGCCCAACGAAACCTGGCTGATTGAAGGAGTGCTGGCCCATCATGAACGGTTGGACGGTAGCGGCTACCCAGCAGGGCGCCAGGGAATAGGAATCAACAGTTTGGCCCGGTTACTGGCGGTAGCCGATACCTATGCCGCACTATGCTCTCCTCGACCGTATCGCGCAGCCTTAGGATCGCGCGCCGCATTACTCGAAGTGTTGACCGAAGCTGAGCAAGGTCGCCTAGACATTGCCGCCGCTGAATTGCTTCTGGGCCTTTCGCTGTACCCGATTGGATCTATAGTGGAATTGTCGGACGGTTGCGTGGGGCAGGTAATTGCCCTCAATCAGGCGAGTGCTGAATCCTTACCCCGGGCGCCGATTATAGCCGTGTTGCTTGACCGAACCGGCCAGCCATTGTGCATTCCCCGCTACATCAACCTGGGGGAAGCAGCGGCGCCTCACATTGTACGGCAGGTTTCTCATCAAGAACTCCTCGACATTAACCCGCAGGGGTGGTGGACGCAGATGATTCCGATATAGTGCGACCGTTTGTCAAGTAGGCGATTGGTGCACCGGCATGCCGCCTGGTCATGAAAAAGCAACTTACGACTTGGGGCTAGAAACTCTAAGCCCTTTAAGGACTTGGAATGCTGAAAGCAAACGGATTGGCGACTGGGATATAACATGTTTTTCGGCCAGGGTTATTTGAGCGCTACTCGGCACCCGATGGTGTCCGGGAGCTTCGTGCTGGTCTTATTCCTGGCATACGAATTAGGGGTTCGCTTTGGTAGTGGCGGCGATGACCTGGTTTGGCGAACGGGTTTGGATGCCGGTCTCCGGTTATTGTTACGCCAACAGGGGAATGCTTACTTAGAATGGTTACCCTGCGTTGTGGTGGCTGTGGGCCTAGGTGTGTATTGCTGCCTGCGACGGAAAGATCGGCCTCCCGAGTGGTTAGGAACGTGGGCAGGGATGATCGTCGAAAGCTTCCTGGTAGCCCTTCCTTTGTTGGCTGCAGCGCGGAGTCTTGGGGCGGACACGATTACCTCGGTGCCACCTCCTGGTACCAAGGCTCAACCCAAAGCGATTCTTTGGTCGAGCCTAGGCGCAGGAGTTTACGAGGAG
>BEIM01000382.1 GCA_002898995.1 bacterium HR36 | reverse complement strand
CGGCCCATTTATCGGCAAACGGCGGTGCATGGGCATTTTGGGCGAGAATTGCCAGATTTTACCTGGGAGCGCACGGACAAAGCTGCCTTGTTGGCGCGCGCTGTTGGGGCGAGCGTGGCCGCGGTCGCATAAAACATACTCACCCGCTCTTGCCCAGGCCTGTCTTGCGCCCCGCCTCGGGAGCGGGAACGACTTGTGGAACAACCGATGAGGCAATGGCGGGTTTTTGGCAGATGGTCGGAGCGCGGCAACTTTGGAGCCCGAGCCCAAATCCAGGGAGAAACGCTGCGGCAAGGGGCAGACAATGGTTTGGCAACGCAGTGTACTGCTGGCGCTGGGGGTAGCCATTTGTGCCTATGCGGTGGCGGTCGTTTGGTATGCGGCCCAGGCAACTGAAATTGGGCTGCAAGCGGCCTTCGACACCGATATTCAGAAAATTATTTATCCCTATTTACGCTACGAGCCTGGCCCACCGCCGGAGGTCGGCGACAAGATCGTCCGCGTTGGCCCGCACTCCATCGAGACATTCTCCGACTTCATCCGTACGTTGGCCGAACTGCACAACGAACGCGAATTTCCACGCTGGTACGTATCGCCGACCAAAAACACGCCTGAAACTCTCGAAACACTCCCACAAAAGGAAACGCACGTACTAGTGTACGGGGACGAGCCTTGGGTGCGGGTGAGCTACCGCAAAGCCGATGGCCGCGTTGCCGCTGTTTGGTGTCTTGTGGGTACGACACCCCCGGAAGAATTCACGCATTCGCTGTTGTGGTTTGTGGTTAAGCTAGGGTTATTCGGCATCGTGGCCTTGGTGTTATGGCGTCGGCCACAGGATGACGCAGTGCGGCGTTTTTACCTCTTGTGTGTGGTAACCATTGGCGCGTTTATGGGAGGCTATCACTGGTATCGCATCGCTAGCAGTCCGCCCTTGGTTGTGGTCTTCATGGTGTGCGCTGCTTTGTTGCCTGTGGTCAGCTTGCATTTTTATTTGGTCTTTCCCCGCCGCAAGGCGTGGTTGGAACGATGGCCGCGGCTAGTGTTGGGGCTGTTGTACGGTCTGCCCGTGGCGCTGGTGCTCACCAAGCTGGCAACTTATTTGCTATTGGTTTGGACGTATCGGTTTGGCACCATGCCCGACAAGGCTGTCCGGGTACAAATGATTCTCGGCTGGCTGATGGCGGAGATTTACGCGAGTGTGTTTGTATCCGCAGCACTGTTTTTGGGATGCGTGGCTAGCCTAGCCCATAGTTTTTGGCAGAGCCAGCCAGGCACTCGCGAGCGCAAACAGTTGCAATGGATTCTGGCGGGGGCTACGGTGGCGCTGGCGCTGGTCGCTTACACGGTGGTTCTGGCGGTAACCAACGCAGAACAATTCAGCCTGGGGGGCGCGACCTGGCCGATGTTCCTGGCCTCGCTGTGTTTCACGGTGGCTTACGGCATCAGTATTTCGCGCTACGGCATGATGGAAGTAGGACAGGTGTTTCACTGGGGCCTGGCTACGTTTGTCCTGAGCGCCCTGGCGGGTTTGGTTTATACTGGGCTGGTGTTTGTAGTTACACTCATGATTGGCACCCGAGTCGAAAGCCATTCCCCATTTCGTCAGGCGGTATTAGTGAGCCTGACAGCGTGGCTGTTGCTGGTGGTCATGGACGTGGTGCGTTGGCGGTTTCGTCAGGCTATTCATGTACGCTTGCATCGGGAAAAATCGCAATTGGATCGAACGCTGCGGCGGATGAGCCAGGCGGTGAGGCAATTGGTGGACGTACCAACGCTGTGCCGGCAACTCTTGCAGGTACTCGTCGAAGCACTGGACGCTCGCCGGGCTGCCCTGTATCTGCGCGACCAGGATGCGTATTGCCTGGCGGTTAAGCATGGGGACTGGCAACCGGTGGAAAAGATCGCCTTAGATGCAGAATTGATTCAAGCCGCTGAACAGACCTGCCCGCTTGCCGTTCCCTGGGGCCCGTTTCGGGTGCTCACGGCCGCCCAGCGGCAATTGGAGCAATGGCAAACGCAGTTGGCCGTACCCCTGACCCACGAGGGAGCGGTGATGGCCGTGGTTCTGGTGGCACGGGCCGAGCCGTTTTACGACGCCGAGGAAGGCCATCTCCTTCGTGCTTTTGCCCAAATGGCGGCGCTGGCTTTGCACAGCGCCCAGACCCACGAGCGTATCGAAACGCTCAACCGCGAGTTGCAGCGGAAAGTGGAAAAAATCTCCGAACAACAGCGGCGCATTCACGCCTTGCAAAACCAACTGTTGCGTCAAGCCGAATCAGCCCAGGTGCAGCACTCCGACCGGGAGGCGGAATCCAGGCGTGAAGACGCACCGGTGGTGCAATTTGCAGGCCAGGCGGCCCCTCCGATACTCGTGGGCTCCAGCCCCCGCATCCAGGAACTCAATGACCTGATCCGTAAGGTGGCGGCCAGTCCTGCCGCCGTCTTGATTCGCGGGGAGAGTGGTACTGGTAAAGAGTTGGTCGCGCGCGCGCTGCACGAACTCAGCCCCAGATGCCAGAAGCCTTTTGTGAAGGTGCACTGCGCTGCCCTGTCCCCGACGCTTTTAGAGAGTGAATTGTTTGGCCATGTCAAGGGTGCCTTTACCGGTGCGCACCGCGATAAAGTGGGGCGTTTTGAGCTGGCCGACGGTGGTACGCTGTTTTTAGATGAGATCGGGGACATCTCTCTGGAAGTCCAGATCAAGTTGCTGCGGGTTTTGCAAGAGATGACCTTCGAGCGTGTCGGTTCCAGCGAGCCTATTCGCGTGGATGTGCGTGTTGTTGCCGCTACCCATCAAGATTTGGAACGGCTGATGCGCGAAGGACGATTTCGTGAGGACTTGTTTTATCGCCTCAATGTCATTACCATTCGCACTCCTCCATTACGAGAACACCGCGAGGACATCTACGAGCTGGCGCTCCACTTCTTGCGTATGTACAACGCCCGCTGCCATAAGACCATCACGCACATTGACGACGAAGTACTGGAGCTTTTCAAAGCCTACGATTGGCCAGGCAATGTCCGCGAGTTGGAACACGTGATCGAACGCGCGGTCGTATTAGCCGATGGGCCGACTTTGACCGTGCGGGAATTGCCGCCAGAGCTGGTGTTCGCTGCCGAATCCGCCTTGACAAACGCCAGTTCCTCTGCTGCAGGGCTTTTGCCTGCTAGCACCGAAGAGGACGATAGCACTCCGAGGCGCTGCTATGCAACGCTGTCTCATGCCGAGTGGCGAACGCTGCAGGCGGTGCAGGAGCGCGAACGCCTGCTTCGCGCTTTGCACTTAGCAGGCGGCAACAAATCGCGCGCCGCGCGGTTGCTGCGCATGCCACGCAGCACGTTTCTGAGCAAATTGGAGAAATACGGCCTGCTGCGTCGTGATGACCAGGCTGCGGAATCAGCAAGCTAGATTCGTTTCTGCTCCGCCCTCAGGTCGAGGCATAAAGGCTTTTCAACGAAGTGAGTGGCGCGTTGGGTATCGGTTGCGAGAATGAGACAGGAGCAGCAGGTGTTAGCC
>BEIM01000381.1 GCA_002898995.1 bacterium HR36 | reverse complement strand
TGGCAGCGTGGCTTATGGACCACGTGCGGGATAGTCCTGGCGCTGGTAGTGGGAGTAAGCGGTTGTACCCGGGAGTTTTTCCGCCGCCGTGCCGACCACGACGTAGCGGAAATCCTGCAGGAAAAAGAACTGGTTTCTGAGGGCCGGCTGCGCAACTTCTTCGTTTATCCGCATCCGCTGGCGCGGTTTGCCGACGCGACGGACCCGGATCATCCGCCTATGCCGCCCGATGACCCGGCCGCCTGGGCATTAGCCCCGCGCCCGCAGCGCCCGAAGTCGGTGGCGTATATCGAAAGTGCGGCGTATTTGCAACTCTTGGAGCAATGGGATCGAGAGAATCGTGAGCGTCTCGGCCTGCCGCCCCGACAACGCAGCTGGCGACCGCAGCGTTATGCGTCTCTTGCTGCCAACGACGGGCGGGCCGACGGCACTCATTTCGCTGAGCCTTCCAACAGCGGCAAACTCCCAGCAGCCGAGGAGGCTTACATTATCACGCTGGAACAGGCCCTCGAACTAGGCTTCATCAACAGCCGCGAATTTCAAAGCCGGCGCGAGGATTTATATCTAGCCGCGTTGCCGGTGAGTTTGGAACGGTTCGCGTTTCTGCCGCAATTCGAGGCGACCCTGCTGACCCTGCGTCAGTGGTGGGGTGAAGAGGTGCCAGGCGGCCCGGCAAACCGCTGGCGGATGGAACCCACCGTCGGGGTCAGCAAATTGTTTTCCACTGGGGCATTGCTGCTGGTGCGGCTGGCTAACCAAACAGTCATCAATCTCACCGGCACCGGCAAACACACGTTAAGCCAGTCGCACCTGATTCTGGATCTGTCGCAGCCATTCTTAGCGGGGGGTGGCCGCGCCGTGACTCTTGAACCGCTGACGCAGGCGGAACGCAATCTGGTGTACGAATTACGCAGCTTCGCCCGATTCCACCGCGAATTTTTCGTCAGCATCGCCGCGGGTGGTGGCTTGACTTTGGGTCCCACCGCGGGCACTGCCGGCCAGCCCGTCGGCTACTTTCCGACCTTGCTGCGGCAGCAGCAGCTGTACAACAACGAGCGCATCGTGGTCGAACTCGAACGAGAACTCAAACGTTTCCGCAACCTGGCGGGCGGGCCCAGTGGCATTTCCGAACTCCAAGTCAACCAGGTCGAACAGGCCTACCGCGAGGCCCAATCTACCGTGTTGCAAAGCCGCGTGACTTATGCCAACACCCTCGATCAATTCAAGCTGCAACTCGGCCTGCCCACCGAGTTTCCGCTACAACTCGACCCCACCCCGATATTGCCCTTACGCCAGCAAATGGACTTGCTCGACCAGGCGATCAACGACTATACCCGGCTGATTAATGCCGTGCGGGAACTGGAGGTCCGCAGTGACGCCGCTGCCTTGCTGCGTCAGGAAATCGAAAAGGCCCTGCGGGATTCCGATTACGTGCAGGGCACGCAGCTGCAACAAACCATTGAGCCGCGCTGGCTCTTCTGGCGCAACCTCAGCGACCGTGCGGATCAAGGTGTTTTTGCTGTCGCCGAGTTAGCGGCCGCTTTCGCGACCGCGCCCCTGCTGCCTGGCTTCCATCCCGCCGCCTACTGGACTGGTCGGCGAGCGGCTTTGGATCTGTTCCTCGATGCCCTGCGCGAGGAACTCCGTTATTTGGAAGACCTGCGTGTGGATTATCAGGTTCAGGACCTGGAGTTTCCCGAAGCGTTGCAACGCCGAATCCAGGAAATCACCCGGCAGCTGTATGTGGGCCAGATGGAACGGGCGCTGCGTCAAGTCGAACAGCGGCCTTGGCAAATCTCCGTAGAAGTCGAGGCCTTGCTGGGCGCGATGGCCGCTCCGTTAGTTCTTCAGGCGGAACCGTTCCGCAGTCAGCGTGTCTTACAGCTACGGCAACTGCTCCGCAGTCGTGCCTTCCAGCCCGTCTTCGACAACTTCGCCCTGGTGCTTTTGGAAGCCCGAGATGAAAAATTGATGAGATTGCAAAATTCCTGGCCCGCCCTTCCCCGTATTGTGGTCGAGGGAATAAACTTATTAGAGGCGGACGAGGAAACCGCCTTGCAGGTAGCAGGCAATGTGGCGTTACGGCAGCGGCTCGACTTGATGAATCGCCGGGCACAACTGGTGGATGCCTGGCGGCAAATCGCGGTAACGGCCAACGCGCTTTTGGGGGTCGTGGACCTCCGCTACCATGTGGATGTGGCCACGCCCGCGATTTTAGCACGCCCCCTCGATTTCGAGGGAACCCGTGCCCAGCACCAGCTCAGCCTCAATACCGAGCTGCCGCTGGTGCGTCGCCTGGAACGCAACCGCTACCGAGCCGCACTCCTCGCTTTCCAACGCGAGCGCCGCGACCTGATGGCGCAGGAAGACGCTTTGGTCTTACAGATTCGCCAAACTGTGCGGCGCTTGCGCCAACTACAGCAAGACTACGCTCTGCGGCAGCGGGCACTGGTCCTGACCTATTTACAGGTGAACCAGTCCCGCGAAGTGCTGGTGGCGCCACCTGAACCCGGGGTGCAACGCGATGCCGCTACCGCAGCCGCCGCACTGACCCAACAATTGCTCGGGGCTCTGCGCTCCCTCCCAGCCACCGAAAACGCTCTGTTTGACACCTGGACTAGCTACATCACCACCCGCATGGTCTTGTTCCGCGATCTGGAGATGATGACCCTGGATGAGAGAGGAGTCTGGATCGATGAGCTCAACACCTCCCGCCCCGCCGAAAACGTCCTCCCGCCCCCTTCTCACCTCCCCCGATCCCGAACAGACTGCCCTGATGGCTTCGCCAGCGACTGAGGAACACGGTGGCTCCCATAGTGCCGCCTCCCTGGCTACGTCGCACGACACCCTCCATCCAGCGCAGCAGGGCCCCGAGACTCACGCCGCCGGGGCCGCACTTTTGGCGAACGGTGAGCTGGCTGCCGATCTTTCGCTCCCGACTGCGCGGCGGCGCTGGTTCAAACCGACAACGCTGCTAGGCGCTGTTGTCCTTTGCGGGTTGCTGGCAGGAGCCGGTGTACTCGTGGCCTCCTGGTTCGGGGCGTTCGATAATCCTTACAAGGACCTCGAATTTCACCGTGTGGATCGCGGCGACATTATTTTGACCGCCATGCAATGGGGGGAATTGGAATCGGCCCGCAATACCGAGATTGTCTGCAAAGTGCGCAGCAGCGGCCGCGGCAATAATGTCGCAACCACCATCAAATGGGTTATCCCCGATGGTTCTCACGTGCGCAAAGGGGATCTCATCTGCCTGTTGGATGATTCCGCGCTCAAAGAGCAGTACAAGGATCAGGAAATCATCGTCGCCGAAAAACTCGCCCTGTTGGTGCAGGCGGAAAAAGACCGCGAAATCGTCCTCAGCCAGAACAAAAGCGACCTGGAAAACGCCGAGAACAATGTTCGCCTGGCAGAGATTGACTTGAAGAAGTTCCTCGAAGGCGACATTGAGCAGAAGCGCAAAGACGTTCTGGGGCGCATTTCCCTGGCGGAGTCCGACCTGGATCAATGGAGGGATCGCTTCAGCTGGACGATGCGGATGGTCAAGCTCGGTTACGTCAGCGTCAGC
>BEIM01000380.1 GCA_002898995.1 bacterium HR36 | reverse complement strand
GTACGGTGACCGGCAGCGAACTCCTGCATCACTATGTCCGCCAGATCCGTGAGGGCAACTGGGAAAAACGGACAGCACCGAAACCCGTCGTGGTGTACATGGAAAGCATCGCGGCGTCCGGGGGATATTACGTGGCAGCAGCGGCCGACCATATTGTCGCCCAACCGCATTGCCTCACCGGTTCGATCGGGGTGTACGCAGCTTTCCTCGATTTGCATAAACTGGCTGAGAAATACGGCGTAGACATGAAAGTCGTCAAGCGCGGCGAGCTAAAAGGCCCTTCCATTCTCCACGAAATGTCCCCCGAAGAACGCCAGCAGTGGGAGCTTCTAGTGGGCGAGGCGTACCAAAGATTTCAGGAAGTGGTGGAGCAAGGGCGCGGCCCGAAGCTCAAACATAAACTCCGCGAACCCTTCCAGCTGACTACCGATACTGGCGACAAAGTCACACGCCGCATTGCCGATGGCGGCGTCTTCACTGCCCATCAGGCCAGAGACATTGGTTTGGTGGATGCGATCGGCTTTCTGCCCGAGGCGATTAACAAGGCAGCGCAACTTGCGAACCTAACGGAGTACAAAGTGGTACAATATAAGCGGCCCTTTGCTTTGTTTGGGGAGTTGTTTGAAGCGCGCGCCGGGCAAGACGAGTCGCGCTTGGACAAGATGCCTGGCCTGACGTTGCGGTTATGGTACCTCACGCCTGGCTATGAGCTGGCGGCCTGGCCTTTCGATATGGGCTGGCTTCGCAGACCTTGACCATCTGGGATCGGCATGGATGCCCGGGAACTCTTGCGGCAGGAATTCCGCCGCATCCTGATTATCAAGCCCTCCGCTTTCGGCGACGTGCTGCACACCTTGCCAGTGCTGGTCAAGTTGCGCCGCAGGTACCCCCATGCTCGTATTGATTGGCTTATCACCCCAGAGAATGCCGACGCCGTTCGCCACCATCCCAGTCTCAATTCAGTTGTCCTTTTCCCCCGCCGTGAAGTGCATTTGTTTGGTGAAAACCGGCTGGCGTGGGGGACCTGGTGGAGCATGTTGCGACGCCTAAGAGAAAGTCGTTATGATTTGGTGCTCGACTTACAGGGATTGTTGCGTTCGGGCCTGCTCTGCTGGTGGACAGGAGCACGAGTGCGTCTCGGTTTCGATAGGCCCCGCAGTGGCGTCAGGGCACCGAAAGATCGCTTGGTGCACCGTTGTCGCCATGGCTGGCGTGGCACCCGGGAATGGGCCTGGCTCGCGTACACCCACCGCATTCCTGTGCCTACGCTGGATGTTCACGCGGTAGATCGGTATTTGTGGGTCGGCCAATGGTTGGGTTTCGATGATGCCCCACCCGACCTGCGGCTCTACTGGCCGCGTGAAGCTGACATTTGGGCAGAGGACCTCCTGCGCCATGGCCTAGGACGGCACCCCTGGGTGCTTCTGGCGCCGGGAACGGTTTGGCCCACGAAACGCTGGTCTGCACTCGGGTTTGCAAGCGTGGCTCGTCAACTGCACCGGGAAGGTTTCGGCATCGTGCTCGTCGGGTCGGCACGCGACGCCGCACCGTGCCAGCTGGTGCACCAAGCAGTACCCCAAGCTCTCAACCTTGTCGGTCAAACCACTATCAGTCAGCTCGCCGCCTTAACGCACCGAGCCACTTTATGCCTGACCAATGACAGCGGGCCCATGCACCTGGCAGTGGCTCTGGGGAAACCTTTAGTGGCTATCTTTGGCCCTACCGATCCACTTCGCATTGGCCCATACGGCCGCCCCGATGCCGTCATTCAAGCCAACCTTCCTTGCGTCCCGTGTTATTTTCGCCGACTCTCTCAATGTCCCCATCAGCATGCTTGCATGGCCCAGGTGACCCCCGAAACCGTTTTGCAGCGCGTTTATCAGGTCCTGTCCAACGCTGCAGCGGACCGCCCAGAAATCGGTTGCCCCGGCAAGTAAGCCCAGCCACGCTTTCCCGCACAAGCTCTCGCTTGTCGTAGCGAATTTGCGATACTGCAGAGCGTTGCCCCGCTCGTCCTAGACGGTGTTAGACTGGTGCATCAGTTCCCCGGTCTGGTAAATCGTTACGCTAGAGTACTTATGGCAGGCAGTGAGTTTGAGAGGTTACCTGCCTCGCTGCCAATAGCCTCTTGTCGTCTTCGTTCCCACAAATGAGCTGTCACCTGTTCTTCGGCTGCGCGTACTGCATCCGCAATCGCGAAGAGGACACCTCATCCCCAAGTCGCCAAGGGGCAACATTTTTCAAAATTTTTTTCTTGACGGACAATTGCGGTCTGTGAAAATATGCTTATGCCGGAAATCTCTTTCGGGCACTCGGGTGCTCCAGCCCGCATCTTTACGGTTCACTGGCATAACGCAGCTTAGAAGGGAGGCTACCATGACACGGAGTTGGCTGCTTGCCTGGGCTTGCGAGGTTTGGCGGAAATTTTTCCTCACTTCTTGTCAGGGCCGCAACCGTCAAAGTGTTGTTGCCCGGAGCCAAGCTCTTCCACCATTGGGTGTTGAGTTGCTCGAATCCCGCAGCGCACCTGCCCTTTCTCATCGGCTCGTGGCAGATATTCAGCCGGGGACTTTCCCGAGTGGTCCTGAACAGTTGACCAACGTGTCCGGTACGGTCTTTTTTGTAGCCAGTACTCCGTCCTTTGGCTGGCAACTATGGCGCAGCGACGGGACATCCACAGGTACTTTCATGGTTCGCGCCATCGGCTCCGGGGCACTCACCTCGCGGCCTCTCTATCTGACCAATGTCAATGGCACCTTGTTTTTCACGGCCGATGATGGCTCGGGCAGAAAAATCTGGCGTTCTAACGGCGACCCCGCCAGCACTCAGGCCCTTCCCTCTCTCACTACTGGGCTTTCCAATCCGCGCCACCTCGCCAATTTGCACAACACCCTCTATTTCACTGCCAACTCCCCGAGTGTAGGCGCCGAACTATTCCGGGCGAATGCCTCTCTGACCAGTTCCTCTCTGGTTGCCGACATCAACCCCACTGGCTCCTCAGATCCGCGCAATGCCTTCGCGTTCGATAACAAGTTGTTTTTCCAGGCCAATGACGGCAGCTCTGGGATTGAGCTTTGGGCCTACAATCCGACTGGCAACCAAGCTTATCGTGTCGCTGACATTAACCCGGGTAGCGGCCATAGCTATCCTGCCGAATTCGCGGAGTGCCGGGGACTCTTGTATTTCAGTGCGGTAAACGCGACTGTTGGGCGCGAACTTTGGGTCACCAATGGTTCGCCCAACAATGTCTCCCTGGTAGCCGACATCAACCCCAACCTAGGTAATTCCAATCCGCTTCACCTTGCCAATGTCAATAATCGCCTTCTCTTTAGGGCCACTCCCAATCTGTCCACAGGGGCAGAGCTTTTCCTTCATGATCCCGCTACCGGCACCACTCAGCTACTGAAAGATATCAACCCGACAGGAGCCGGCGCTCCCCGCGCTTTGACAAACGTTAATGGCACCTTGTTCTTCGCAGCTAATGACGGCCAACACGGCTATGAACTCTGGATGAGCGATCTCACCGCTGCTGGCACAGTCCTGGCCATTGACTTTCAAACCCCGGGCAACGGTCTGGGAATCGGTATGCTTTTTGGTCA
>BEIM01000379.1 GCA_002898995.1 bacterium HR36 | reverse complement strand
ATTACCAATTCCGTGGGACCGGCCAGGGAGTCAATCCCGACCGCGCCGAAGACGTATTTCTTCGCCAGTGCCACAAAAAGATTGCCTGGCCCCACGATCATGTCCACGCGAGGCAGCCCCTCGATACCGTAGGCCAGCGCCGCGATGCCATGGGCCCCGCCCAGCCGATACACCTCTCGAATGCCCAACTCGTAGCACACCGCCAGCAATACAGGGTTATTACTGCCGAAGCGTGTCGGCGGGGCGATGACGGCGATTTCCGGGACACCCGCGGCCTGTGCCGGCACCGCGGTCATCAGGAGCGTGCTCGGATACGCAGCGTTTCCGCCGGGCACATGAATGCCCACACGGCGTACTGGCCGATACCGCACGCGAATTTCCTCACCTTCCAGCCGCCAAACCGCATCGGTATGAAGCAGGCCACTCTGGAACGTCAGGATGCGCTCCCGCACATGCCGCACACTCTGCAGCAATTCCGCTGGTGCCTGGGCATGAGCCGCACGCAGCTCCGCTTCCGTTACCCGCAAATTGTCCGCGCTCAGCTCGAATTCATCGAAGAGGCGGCTGAACCGGGCGACCGCCGCCAGACCTTCTTCCTGCACCTGCTGGCAAATGCGTTCGACACTGCGCGATGGCGACAGCTCCTCGCCGAAAGCTCGCCGCGTCAATTCCCGTTGTCTCGGGGTAATGATCTCGCTGTCCAGACGTTGCGGGCGCCGCCATTCCGCCAGCAGAGTCTGAGCGTCGGCCATTCCTCGCCAGTCAAGGCGTCGCATGTTCAGGTTCATAGGCTCCTTCCTCAGTTTTGCTGTGAGCTTCGGCCGCGCAACAGCACTTCCTGCTAAGCCGTCGCCGACCTTCCGCCTCCTGCCACGACCCTCCTGCAAAATAGCACGCAACCTTCCCACAGACTCTCTCGACTATAAAACTTCCCGAACGCAAGAGCAAGAGGGCACGCGCGAAGCCCACCCGCCTTACCACAGGACGCGCCGTTCACCCCGCCACCTTCCCAGACCCGACCTGAAGCGAACCATCATCGAGAATGGCCAGCCTTCGCCCATCGGGTTGTGCCAGCACCATGGCAAAAGGGGTTCGATGGTGTGGGGTCGGCGAACCACACTGGGAGTGCAAAACCCAGCTTAGCTAATACTTGAAGGCTACATTGCCCATGTCGGCGAACCCTACCGGGAGCGCGAAACGCCCAGGCGCACCCACTCGATTTAGCATACTGCGCGAACCACAGCAACAGCGGTGGCGTCCGCTCGCTGCTTGCGCGCGCCAGGCTCCGCCCATCGTGCTCCCGTCGCTACGTGGTGCGCGAAACACACGCGCCAGGGTTATTGGGCAAAAGCGCGGATGTGGTGGCGGCCACCCGCAAACCAGTGGCCGTCGCGCGCACATTCGCAGAAGCGCCCCTGCCCGTACGTTTTTCTGTCCCGCAGGAGCTTCCCCTTCCCACGGGTACGCCGCAAGACGAGCGTGCCCTAGCGCCACCGCGCTACTCGTGAACGACCAATGCACTCACGCCGCTCTCGTGTCACTTGGGCCCAAAGGACACGGATTGGACGATGGCGAGGTCGCGGCCACCGAGTTTGTCAGCGAGAGTGGGCTCGGTCGTGAAGACGAGCACCACCTGCCGCCCGTCGCGGTTTGCCACTACATACCAGGTGAGGATCACGACCAGGTCCTCGCTCTTGCCCTGCACGGTATGACGGTAAATCCAGCGGCCATCGGGCGTGGGCAGTTCCCCGCTTTCCACCACTTTTTCCAGTTGGAATCGGGGGGCCTTCTCCGCAAACTCGCGGATCTGTTCTGGTGTGAGGTGGTGCCCGGGCTTAGCGTCGGGCCAGAAGGTAACGTTCATTTGCGCCACGAGCTCGCCGCCATCGAGCAACCGAAATATGGCTAGGCGCTCGTCCTGGGCGACACGATGCCAACCGCGGTCGTAGAGGAATTCGCAGGCCCCATTGGCGGCGCGGTAGCTCAAGAGTAGGAAGGGAGGCGTTGGGGCGGCGGGCAGGTTTTGCACCACGGCCAGCGTCAACTGCGGAGCCTGGCCTCCAAAATGCCGCTCGGCTTGAATGCTGGCGACCAGGCTCAGGGCTGGGGTGATAGGACCGGCTTGGCGTTGTTGGTTTTGCTGCCAACGCAAGCGGACCCACCGCTCGAATGTAAGGTCGTATTCCAGTGTTCCTTGCACACGATTCTTGGTTTCGCTGCCATCGGCAATTCCTTCGACCTGGCCTTCGAGGCGGATGATGGCACGCTCGTTTTGCACCGCAGCGAGTTGCCCCTGCACTGTGGATTCCGTAACGCCGTCCAGACCGCATAACGCTTGCACCGCAGGGATCGGGATCGGCCAGCGGTCGCCCACCGCCACCAAATTCTCGGGCAACAAGTTCGGCACCATGAGCGTGTCGAGATGGCCCTGCGTCAAATCGAGTTCCTCGCGGGTGTAGGGACCGTTGGGGCAAAAGACTACGGTTTCGCCGTGCCAGCGGAGCGCCAATGCTAATCGGCGGTCGGCTCGCAGTTGCCGGGTTTCCGTCGGCGGATGGGCAACGGCCAGTGGACCCGCCAGTTCGCGCCGCCAATCCGCTTGTTCGTAATAACGAGCCAGCCGTATCGGCAATCCCGGCCGCACTCCCGTAACCTTGATCCCCTCTGCTAGTGCGTTTGCAGACGGTTCCACCAGGGCCAGCGCCTTTTCCCAGAAACGATGGGCGGCGGTCACCGTTGTCCGAGTGGTACCTTGTTTTGCTTCCACCTCGACCCGCGTCTGCAACTCCACCTGCCATTGCTGACCGACATGTACACGCTCCCGCAGTGCATATTTGACGTCTTCCCCGCATAAGCTCCTGCAAAAGCTCGAGGCGACGATTACCATTGCCGCCAGCCACTTTCCGTGTCGCTCCATAGTTTCAGGCACCTCGTGTGATCCTTGTGGGACGGTCAGGCGAGCCACGCCGCTGGCCAGGCTCAGACTTGCCGCTTGGTCTGCCGCGGCACACCCTCGCCCTTGTCGCCGCGTATTTCGCTAGTCCACCTTTTGAGAATCGGCACGTCCATAGTCGCGCCGCCGCTCGGGTCAACCCCACTTACGCTTGGCCGTCGGCCACTGCCATACCCCAAAAAATTGCATGCCCCGATTGACCAGCACACGGCTTCTGCTACCATTGACAATGGGAAGGTGGTCGGGCGAGGTGCACGAAAGTGCCATGGCAACAGTGCTTAGACTTGTATAATCGGCGACTGCTCTTCCGCGCCAGCTCTGTCCCATAAATCCACTCCTACATGAGGAGAAATGCTATGCCACGCTGCCGCAAAGCGTTCACGCTCATTGAACTGCTGGTGGTCATCGCTATTATCGGGCTTTTGATGGCCTTACTTTTGCCCGCGATCCAACGTGTCCGCGAAGCTTCCAACCGCATGCGCTGTCAGAATAATCTCAAGCAGATCGGTATTGCCTTTCACAACTACCACAATGACCGCAATCTGCTGCCGCCGGGCTTTCATGAACATCTCGGCTGGAGTGTCTTTATCCTGCCCTACATCGAACAGGACGCCCTGTATCGGCAGTATGGTCTGGATCAAATCCCGCAGCAGAATCCAGGCGT
>BEIM01000378.1 GCA_002898995.1 bacterium HR36 | reverse complement strand
TCGTTTTATCAAACATTTCAAGTACGAAGATTCTCGGCAGGAAATGGCAATGGGATGGTCGGCGGGCTGGTAGTGGCGTTCGAGGATTTGCACATGGCGGCGGGCTTTGGTCGCCGACTGCGCCGCAAGGTCTTCGAGCATCTCCATGGTAATTAGCCCCGAACAACAGCAGGTTACCAACACCCCGCCAGGTTCGAGCAGCAGCAGACTCAGGGCGAGCAATCGGCGATAGCCTTTCAAGGCATTTTCCACAGCGCTCTGGCGGTGGGCGAACTTCGGTGGGTCGAGCACGACCAACCCGAAGCGCTCGCGGTTGCGCGCTAACTCTTCCAGATAACGAAAGACTTCGGCCTCGATAAAGCGGACCTGCGTCAGCCGATTTCGCTCCGCGTTCCGCTGGGCGAGCTGAATGGCGGCTGCGGAGCTGTCCACGCCGATCACTTCGACGGCCCCGGCGCGGGCAGCGTGTAAGGCAAAGCCCCCTGTATAGCAAAACGCATCCAGCACTCGCCGACCCGCGGCATAGTGGCTGACTGCGCGGTGATTCTCCCGCTGGTCCAGATAGAAACCAGTCTTCTGCCCCGCGAGCAAATCCACCAAGAAGACCACGCCATCTTCTTCGATGGTTACGAGTTCGCTCGGCGTTTGCCCCCACAGTACGCCGTCAGTCACCTCCAAGCCTTCGAGCGGAGCGATGCTTTTTTCGCTGCGCAGCAGAACACCGCGGGGTTGGAGGAGGTCGGCCAAGAGACGGGCGAATAGTTCCCGCCGCAGCGCCAGCCCCAGACCGGTAAACTGCACGACCACCCAGCCATCATACCAATCCACTGTCAACCCCGATAGGCCGTCCCCTTCGCTAAACACCAGTCGGCAGGCTTTGCCCGGCTCGACCAGATGCAGCACCTCGCGGCGCAATTGGATCGCCTGCACCAACCGTTCCCGCCAGAAAGATTCGTCGAGGGGCCGATTCGGTTCCCAGCAATAAAGTCGGACGCGAACGCGGCTGCGGCTGTTATAAAGGCCGCGGGCGATGAAATGCCCGCCTTGCGAAAAGACTTCCACCTCGTCGCCATCTGCGGGATTCCCCTGCACCTCGGCAATGGCTCCCGCATAGACCCACGGATGCCGCGAGAAGAAAGGCTTCGCGCGTCGCGACCGCAGGATGATCGTTCCAGGCATAGCTTCCTTTCTGCTGCAAAAGCGCTTAGCGCATTGGACCACCTATGGAAGATCGTACAATTTCCCCGGTTCCGCGGAACCTGGCGCCAGAATCTTCTGGCTGGCGAAAGCGTGGAAACAGTCTTCAAAGTGGGTCGGCACCAAGGCTGGAGCGGCGATGCAGGCAGTCCGCTTGCTGCATGACACATTAGCGGGGATGGTGTACGCTTTGGTCTGGCTCTACCGCTGGACACTGCGGCCTATGCTGCTAATAGTGTTCGGCCCGTGTTGCCGGTTTGAGCCCAGCTGCAGCGAATACATGCTGCAAGCCGTCCGCAAATACGGAGTGCTGCGCGGTGTGGCGAAGGGGTGGTGGCGCATTCTGCGCTGTAACCCTTGGACACCTGGGGGCTACGATCCGCCCTGAGACCTTCGGCGCTTGCGGCAGCTCGATCACTCAGTACGGCGGAACGATTGCGGCTGGCGGAAGCGCTGTGGCGTAACCATGAGACGCCTTTGATCATTGCTCCGCGCGTGTCTCGAGCCCGCCACGAGCATGGAGAGCATTTTATTTTCTCGGCAAACATGGCCAACCTGGACGGTACTCGGCCAGGGCAAGGCCTTTGCGTGCGGCTCTTGCAACCTCCGGGTGCGGGGCACATACCGGCGACGCACCGACGCGAATCTTTTAGCTTCTTGCTCGAGGACAGTGCGCTGCCGGCTTTGCTTGACAGGGTATTTGGGGCTGTTAGAATGCCTAAGAGCGGAGCAAGCGAACTTTGGGTTGTGTTGCGAAAAATCAGGGAACGGTGCGCAGCCATGAAGTGCCAGCGCTGTAACGAGAAACGAGCGGTCTTTCACATTACCGAAATCCTGGGCAAAGGGCAGCACGAGGAGCTCCACCTGTGCGAGGAGTGTGGCGCGCGTTATTTAGCGGAGCCAATGCCGGATGCACAACTCGCTAGTGGCGGCGGCAGCAGTGTCGAGCCGGAATTGCTGCAGCATTGGGAGCAGTTGCGCTGCCCCGAGTGTGGGGGGACGCTCAAAGACTTTCGCAATACTGGCCGGCTTGGTTGCCCTCACGATTACAACTTCTTCCGCGATCAACTGCAACCGTTACTGCAAAGCATTCATGGCGACGTGCAACACGTGGGCAAAGTCCCGGAGCGCAACAAGGCAGCCAGGGAACTCCGTCAAGAACTGGCACGCTTGCGCCGCCAAATGCAGGAACTGGTCAACCTCGAACGCTATGAAGAAGCCGCTCAGCTCCGCGACCGCATCCGCGACCTCGAAACCCGAGCCAACTCATGAAATGCTTTTATTGTGAGCAACCGGCCACTGTGCACCTGACCAACGTCGAGGCCGGCGGGGGAAAAAAGGAAATCCACCTCTGCACGGCCTGCGCACAGAAAATGCAGGTGCTCAAGCAAAAAAAGTTGCATCTGCCGGCCATTGTCCACGCTTTGCTCGGAGCGCACTTAGGGCCAGTGGTCGAGGAGATCTCGCGGTTGCGCTGTCCGGCGTGTGGCATCGGCTTCATGGAGTTTCGCCAACAGGGGCGTCTGGGCTGCCCGTATGATTATGTAGCCTTCCGCAAAGGCTTGCTGCCCTTGCTCGAACGCCTGCATCGGCGGGCCGGGCATCGCGGCAAGACCCCGCGGCGCGTCCCAAATCCCGAACTCCAATGCCAGATTATCCACTATCGTCAGGAGCTCAGCCGCGCAGTTGCCGAAGAAGCCTTTGAGCGCGCCGCCCAACTACGTGATCTCATTCGCCGCAAGGGATTCCACCTATGACGCTCAATGACTTGCTGCAGCGTACGGGGGAATGGCTCCGTGGCGAAGGCCCGGAGGTGGATATTGTTGTCTCCACACGCATCCGCCTGGCGCGCAATCTGGCCGATTTCCCCTTCCCGAATCGGGCCTCTGCCTTGCAACGCGGTGAGATCGAAACCCTGTTACGTGAACGCATCCAGCAATTGGATCGGCGTTGGCAGTTCACGTACTTTGCCGTGCACAAACTCCCCGAACTGGATCGCCAGCTCCTGGTGGAACGCCAGCTCATCAGTCGCGAGCACGCCAACGCCAACGGGCAGCGCGGCGTGGCCATTAGCGACGACGAAGCCTGTTCCATCATGGTCAATGAGGAAGACCATCTCCGCATTCAGGTGATTCGCAGTGGCTTCCAACTGGAAGAAGCCTGGCACGACATCAACTCCCTCGATGACGCCCTGGCCGAACACGTTTGCTACGCCTTCAGTGAAGAATTTGGTTATCTCACGGCCTGCCCGACCAACGTGGGTACAGGCATGCGCGCCAGTGTGTTGCTCCACCTGCCAGCCCTGGCGTTGACCAAGCAGCTGGAGAAGGTCTTCCGCGCCCTGCAAAAGATGAACCTGGTGTTGCGTGGTTTGTACGGTGAAGGTTCCCGGGCCAGCGGTGAGTTTTACCAGATTTCCAATCAAATCAC
>BEIM01000377.1 GCA_002898995.1 bacterium HR36 | reverse complement strand
CCGATCTCATCTACAGCTGGCCCGCTACGGTGCACCAGCCCACCGAGCAGCTGTTTCCACACAAGCTTGCCCGAATCCAGATCCAAACAGTACAGGTGCCCATCCCACGAACCGAAGTAAACCTGGCCACCGACAATGGCCGGGCTGCTATCCACGCCGCGGGTCACATCGTTATAGCCCTTGGTTCCTGGCAAACGTGGCCCGGTGGCGAATTGCCACCGCAACTTGCCACTTATCGCGTCCAGGCAGTACACGTTGCCATCAAAGCTGCCGAAAACAATGCGGTTATCGCGAGCAGCAGGCGTACATTCGACATACGATTGGCACTGGAACGACCAGTAACGCTTACCGCTGCGGGCATCCAGACAGTAAAGCAGGCCGTTATTGTTGCCGATGTACAGTCGGCCATTGCTGATACACGGGTTACCGACAAAGCCATCTTCGCGGGGCTTAGGATTTTCTCGGGCCGGGAAGCGCCAGCGCAAGCGCAAAGGCGGCTCCAGCGGTCCTTCGGCAATTGCCAGATGATCGGGCGTCTTGCCGATCATTTCCCAGCCCCCACAGTTTTTTAGC
The DNA here is from genome assembly GCA_002898995.1 of bacterium HR36. Classification (GTDB taxonomy): domain Bacteria; phylum Planctomycetota; class Planctomycetia; order Gemmatales; family HRBIN36; genus HRBIN36. The sequence continues at coordinate 3,074 of BEIM01000377.1, read as the reverse complement.
TCCGCAAGGATGGTTGTGCTCAGCGGTCGCGGCATTTTCTGGTCAGGGCCATAGACAAACTGCCCCCGCGGATTGACCGCCAGCGCCAGTTCGAGTTGCCACGGCGGATTCTTAGACGCTGCCGGAACGAACAGGAAACCTCGCCCCTGTCGCGGCACCTCCGTCAGCTTTGTGAGCAATTCCTCCGTTTTCGCGGTAAATCCCGCATGCACGATCGCCTTAGCTGCGTCGTTGGAAAATGCCAGATACCACGGGGCGGGTTTACCAACGTAATGTCGGGCAACGAGAGTGTTGTCCGTGGCATCGCCCCAGGAGTGGAACCAGTTGTTGATGTACCAGGGAACCCAGCGCCCCTTACCGTCTTTCTCGACCCATACTTCGACAATCAACGCCGTCAGCGTCCGCTCCAGATCGAGCTTGAATTTCTGGAATACCGGAGGCAGGCGATCGACCGTGTTCCGCAAGCCTACAATCCGCACGCGTGGGCGGGCGCTGAGCAACGTGCCGTTAAGCGCATCCACATAGGTGGGGCCGAGCCGCCAGGAATACCACGGCGTCGGTTCGCGCGATATTACCAGCCAATCGCCTTGTGCCTCACTGCGGAACCGAAAAGCAAAATCATCGCAAGTGTAGCGGTCGCGCCAGTAGCGGAACATACGGAAATCCTGGACCTCACCTGTCCAGAAAACGTAACGCTTAGCCGGCCCGGGCTGATACTCGCGCAGCGCTGGGATAGGCTCAGCATCTGGCAGGAGTATTTCATCGCCGTTTCTGGCTAATAGCCGCTTCAGGGGTATGAGGACACATCCCGCTAATCCTACCCCCAGAAAATCCCGCCTCGTCCACCATTCGGCTGTGAGCATACTTCATTGCCCCGCAAAGTGTGTTGGTTCACATTCGTGCCCATCCGCTTAGAGGGGTTACGGCAGGCTGACACTCGCCGCTTACAAAATCCTGGTCGGCTGCGCGAGCGTTATAATCACTATGCCCACACGCGGCCAGGTGCAACGGCTTCAGCGCAACTGCTCGGCTTGGCGGATGCTGTGCCGGGCCTCTTCCAGGTACTGTACCCACTGCTGGCGGGTCATCCGCGTGGGTGCCAGGTCCTGGTCGTTCAGTTGCTCCAGGACCTGCATCGCCCGGTCAATGCAACGGAGGGCGTCTTCGCTACGTCCGGCTGCCAAATACGACCGCCTGGCCTCAAACCAGGCGCGTAGCCCGGCCAACTGGCGTTCATATTCACGGGCGAGCGTTTCGTACACGCTGGCCGATTTTTCATACTCGCCGAGGTGAAAATAGCAGTCGCCGAGAGCGAAGCGGCTTTCCCGCAACAGGGTGGAGAGGTCTGCGAAGAGGGGCTGCTTCTTTTCTCTGGCCAGCAGGCTCTGCGCTAAAGCGTCGAAGGTGTCAGCGGCCCGCTGCAAGTGTTTGCGTTTCTGCTGGCGATGAAATTGGCGGCGGGTTTCCGTGTCGGCGGCCACGGCCTTACGGTCTTCCTGTTTGCCAGCAAGCCGATAACATTCTGCCAACCAGTAACGCAGCGAATAAGCAGGAGCCGAATCCGGCGGGTACCTCCCAATAGCTTTCTCGAGATATTCAGCGGCAGTTTCATATTGTTCGCGGCGAAAATGGAGGTGCCCCAGGGCTGAGAGGGCTTTGCGATACTCTGGCGGTTCCTGGGCCGAGACTGGTACGGTCAAAATCTCGCGCAAGGCACGCTCTGCCTCGTCGAGTTTGCCCAATTCCATCAGCGCCAGGGCCAGTTGATAGTAGCCGCGAATCCGATGTGAACCAGGCACGAGCAAGGCGCGCTGGAGCGCTTCGATGCCTTTTTGGGGCAGTTTCATCTGGTGCCAGCATTCGCCGAGCATAACCAGCATTTCTTGGCGCAAGTCGTCGGTCTGCGGGGCGCTGCGGGACGGGGATTTGTCCAACTCGGAAAGCCCCTGTTCCAGGAGGCGAATAGCACGGGGGAAATCCTGAGCCCGTTGGAAGCAAACCGCCGCGAGATACAGATAATCCCTGCGCGATGGGGAATTGGGTTGGCTGGAATCCGGATGAGCAATCTCGGCAGGCCAAGCACACGCTAGCTCCTCGAAGAGTTCGCCGGCTTCGCGGTAAGTGGCGCGCATTTCGTCCAGTTCGGCAGCTGGGAGATCTTCGCCATCGGTTTGCCGCAGCCAGGCCTGCTCCGCCATGCGTGCTAGGGCAAACGCCAGCCAGCGTTTTCCCTTCGGGGAATCTTTGCCGGCGGTGTCAAGCCAAAGCCGCCCCAGATCACGGGCTGCCGCCCAATCTTTTCTCTCCATCCATTGCTGCCAGACACTCTGCAGCCAATCCTCCAGTTGCGGGCGACTCAGATAGGGGTTGCCCTCCAGGGGTGAGTGCAAGCCTTGCCGGAGCAATGCCAGGACTTCCTCAGCGGTGGCACGGTGGTGACGCAACAACGCCAGGCGGAGCAATACGGCTTGCCGTTCCCAGGTGGCCTGGGGCTGGCTCTGCAGCAGTTGCTGCCAAATACGTTCAGCTTCCTCGGGGGAGCGCAAACCGACGGCATAGCACACTCCCAGCCAGTACATAGCCTGAGGCAACCGCGGCCAATTCGGCGGGGCGATTTGCATCAGACGATTCCAGGCTTGCCCTGCTTCCTCGTAACTTTCCTCGCTGAGCCAGGCGCGTGCCAACACGTACAGGGCATCGGGGTAATGCGGGTCGCGTGGCGTTATGCGGGCCAGAGTTTCACGAGCTTCTGCTGGCCGGCGGCGACGTAACAGTAGCAGGGCATGACGCACCCGGGCGACGGCCAGATCCGGAACGTGGGGTTGTAAGAGAAGTTGGGCGCTGGCCTGCACAGCCGCTTCCCAGTCCGCTTCCAGTTCGGTCGCAGGACGTTGGGGCAGGCTAGCCACTCGCCACAAATACCACCGCACCAGCCGCTCGTAAGCACGAGCCCGCTCCGCGGGAGTTTCGTGCAGCAGCTGATCGAGACGCTGGGACCAGTCCGGCGGTGCTTCTTGCCGTAACACCTGCCACCAGAGTTTGCGGTAGGCCCAGCGGGGCACCAGATCGCGTGG
>BEIM01000376.1 GCA_002898995.1 bacterium HR36 | reverse complement strand
GAACATTTGCGGCAACTCGATGGCAAGTTGGTCGCGATCACCGGGTTCATGCAACCTCTCACGGAGGAACTCGAGCACCGCGCCTTCATGCTGCTGGAATACCCAGTCGGGTGCTGGTACTGCGAAATGCCCCCACCCAACGGTATTATCTTTGTGGAACTAGCCGGCAACAAAGCGGTCTCGTGGCAACCTGGCTTGATGAAAATTGTAGGCCGGCTCCGACTCAATGATAAAGACCCCGAAGACTTCATTTTCCAAATCCGCCAAGCCCAAGTCAGCCAACCCGACTGACATTCTGTTTACAGGCCGACCCGCACTGGCCTGGTTTCGCGTGGATTAACTTTCGGCTTCCCCGCCCGCAACTCGCAAAACGGGCCCGGAACGGCCTTCGGCAGTAACTCCGTCCGCACTGGAAAGCGCAAAGCCCGACGTTATCCACGGGACTTTATAACGGGGTTTCGGGATAACGAGGAAGATGGCCCACGCACGTTCTGTACGATTGTCTTGCCTGCCTGAACGCAGTAATTAGGGCACCGGGGCTCCGCCAGCGCCGGGTCCAGCATTTTGTTGCATCTGCCTCAACTCGTTGGGCAAACCAAAGGGGCTTTTGCGGGGGATGTAGTCTGGGGAATCTTTCAAGTAATGCGGCGAGGGCAGGGTCATGCCACCTTCCCAGGTCTGGCAACCCCATCCACCAAGAACCAATAGCGCCAACGCTACCTTGTATTTGCGGGCGAGACGTGCTTCAGCCCTGCGGCTGTCGCTCATCGGCTTCCCCCTTGTGATCCAGCTTGTCGCCGCAGCTTCAGCTGTGGCTATCCCCATCTTCAGCCTTGCGTCGTTATGTGAGCGAAAAGAGCGCCGTCGGCGTAACAGGCAGATATTTCAGAGAAAATCGGCATCCCTGCCGAATTTTCGGTCCCGCTTCCTTGTGGGACTTCGCAAGCAAAGTTTCCAGCGCAGCAAGCCTTGCACTTGGTTGGCAATCTATTCCGATCTTCAGCTAACGCCGACGCCGCACCGATGCGCCACTCGATAGCCTTTATCGGCAAACACGGGCCATCAACTTGAGCAGTTTTGCGAGTTGTGCCGATAGTAGCAATTTTTCTGTTCGGGAAAAAACGAGTTTACAGGCCAAAAAAGCGTTTACGCTAGGCTCGCTTTTTGTTATATTGGCGGCCAGTGCTAACGAGATTGGCATCCTTGCTAACGACTCCGCACTCCCCATGAGCGCTAACCGCCAGACCGCTTCCACTCCGAATGCCGACGGTCTTTCTACACCGCTGCCGCAGCTGGCGTTGCAAGCCCATCAACCCAAGCCGCTATCTCCAGACCAGGACACGCTCTCCCTGTGCCGTCGTTGGGGTGAAGGAGCAGGCTGCCAACCGGTGCCGATCCGCCTCTGGCGTTTAGCCGATCCGCGGTCCGCGCGCATTGTGCCTTTTCGATCGTCGCAGGCTTCCCGCCTTCGCCTAGGCCGACATTGCAGCGAATCGCTCTGGCCTCATTGTCAGGAAGCCAATGCCATCTTCCCTTTCAGCGCTGCCATCACCGCGTTGGTCGCTGATATTGTCGCGCGGGTTCCCGAATTGGCACACATCCGCGTGGCGCAAGTCCACCTGGGCGTAACACGAAGCGGTCGCCGAGGCAGCGGACTGCTCGGGCGCATCACACCGCTACGTTTTCCCGGTGGAACACTGTGGCGGCGCTACGGGCCCTGGCATTTGACCTTGCAACGCTATTGGTTGCGCGGTGTCGAATTGTTGTATCTGATCGCTTTCCCGCTGCCACGCTTTTTGGATTTACCATTCGAGGAGAAAATGATCACCATCCTGCATGAGCTGTGCCACATCTCTCCGCGATTTGACGGCGACCTCTATCGGCACACGGGCCGTTATTGTCTGCATACCCGTTCCAAGAAGGCCTATGACCGCCGAATGGCTCATCTGGTGCGTGCTTACCTGGAAACTCATCCGGACGAGCAGAAATTTGCCTTTCTGCGGTTCTCGGCACGGGAGTTGTTGCAAAAGTATTCGGCGATCGTAGGCGAATGGCTGCCCGCTCCGCGTTTGTTCCGCTTTCCGTATCGGGATATTGGCGACGAACCGCTCCGCTCGGCGCTCACCACCGACGACCCAGGTGTCCAGCGGTCTGGTTGACAGCAGCACCTGTCCCACACCGCATCGCGTAGGCGGGCGCAGCTTCTACGTACCTGCGAGGATGGCTTTCCAACGTTTCCAGGCATCTTCGCGAGCCTTGCGATCCGCTTCCGGGCCACGCGGATCGTCCCCTTGCCTCATAAAGCCGTGCCCAGCGCCAGGATAGATGACGGGTTCAAACTTCTTGCCCAGCTCCTGCATCAAACGTTTCGTTTCCTCCAAGGTGGCGTTGATGCGGGCATCACGCTCGGCGTAGAAGCCGTACACCGGGCAATTGATTCGGCTGAGCTGCTCGCGGGTGTGAGGAAATGCTCCATAAAAGACGAAGGCGGCGCTCAAATCCGGGCGGGCACAGGCAAACCGAAAACACTGGCCGCCGCCCCAGCAGAAGCCACACACGGCAAGCTTCCCATTGCATGCAGGCAGTTTCTTGGCATAGTCCGCCACAGCATGCAGGTCAGCGATGATATCGTCGGGTTTGAGTTTGTAAAGCGCCTGGGTGGCTTGGTCGCTGCTTTTGAAATCGCTGGTTTTGCCTCCGCCAGGCGCATGGCCGGAGAGCAAGTCGGGAGCGATGCCGATGTACCCCGCTTCCGCTAGTTCGTCGCACACCAGTCGCACCCAATCCGTCAAGCCGCGATTTTCGTGAATCACCAGCACGGCCGCGGTTTTTTCCTTTTTCTCCGGGTACACCACGAAACAGTGAACCGAACGGCCGTCGCGTTTGACCTCGACCCACTCCTGATGCCGGCGGGACTTTTCCAGCCTTTCGCGGGCAAACTCCTGGGCGTTCAGAATAGCGGCTCCCAGCAAGCCGAGCCACATCATCCCCCACAGCTTGGCGGTCGCATGACCCATGGCAGCGCCTCCTTCAGTGATGGTCTGGGTTGGTGTCGGCGATTATAGCCCCCACAGGCCCAGCGACCAGTACCGGAATGGCGGTACCTGCCTTGCGCCTCCTGTTCGCGAAAACATTTGCTCCGGCCGTCTAAAACAGTTGTCTTCCTCAGACGCTGGGGTTGGGGCCGCGGACTGATTTGCTGAGCGCTGAGGCTCGCCGCCAGCGGAACTGCCCATCGAGAAAGGTTCGCAAGTGAGGCGGTGAAAGTCGGCACTATGAACGCTAGGCTCCAGTTGGCCTTGTGCCAAGGCCGACACCTCTGGTACTAATCGTCGCACCAACCTTGGAGGTGGACTGGATGAAACTCCGTCATCCGACGCTCATTCGTCTTGTCAGCCTGCTTGCTGCTCCGGTTCTCAAGACTTGGATGCGCACGCTCTCGTACCGCTATTCGCCCGCATGCCGTTGGGTGCATCCGGAAAGCCAGCGTGTGGATGGGCGGCTGATTTACGCCCTCTGGCATGAAGCACTTCTCGTGCCTGCGGGACTGACCAGCGATCGGCCGGTGGTTACGTTGATCAGCCAGCACGCCGATGGGGAACTGATTGCCCAGGTATGTCGCTATTTCGGCGTGCGTACGGCGCGCGGTTCCTCTCGGCG
>BEIM01000375.1 GCA_002898995.1 bacterium HR36 | reverse complement strand
GAAACTCGATGAACAGGAGCCGCTAATTGAGAAATATCAAGACCGTGTCAAGGCCTTGCAACAAGACATCCTCAAACAGCGCCAGTCGCTGGAAAACTATCTAGTTAGCTTAAACCTGGACTAAGAGACTATGGCAATGAAGGTTGCATAGATTATTGCCTGTGGGTCTGACAATAGGGGAATAAACATCGGGTCGCGAGGAAAGTCGCGCCCGATTTGTTTTTTATAGCCACAGGCAGAGTATTGGCCACAGGGGATACTTAGATGGGAACATTAGGCGGGCCGCTTGAGATGGTAGTAAGTGTGAATTCGTATTTTTGTGGCGGGACCGGTAGGATAGCTTAGAAGCAAGGGTGTGGGTGAGCCAAAAGGCGAAGGCCGATCTGCTCCTAGGGATGCGTGCTGCGCCCGACGGTTTCTAGTCTAAGTCGCTGGACCGAGAATAGGAGCTGTGGGAGGCGAGGAATGTTTTGAGAAGATCAAGGGCGGTCGCCGATGAACCAGACGCGTAGGAAGCCATCCCGGTCAGTGGTGAGAACAAATAAGCTGTCAGGGGTGACTTGCACATCACTAAAACCGCAGCGCTGGTCCTTGAGAAGCCACTCTCGGCCAGGCTGGTCGTAGGTGCGTATCAATTCTCCAGAGTGGAGATCCCATAGAGCGAGCTGGCCAGCGCGATTACAAGCAAGAGCATATCTGCCGTCGGGAGTAAAGTCGGCTGCGGTAAAGGTGGCGTCGGGATAGAAGCGACCGTATGTGAGCCGAGGTATCCGCAGATCGAAAAGATGCTCTATCTTACCGGCAGCGAAACGCCATAGCCGCACATACGGCAACTCGCCGCCGGTGAGAAGGCGAACGTCGGGAAAAATAGCAAGCGCCCAAACTTTGCTGGTGTCGGCCACTTGCGAGACCAGCAGCTTATCTGCGCTGGCGTTCCAAATATGAAATTGCAGGTTCGCATCGCCGATGGCTACCATGAGTTCTTTGTCTTGTAACCAGGTTCGGAGCGTGCATACTGGGGCTTGTGCAGGGAGGGGGAGTTTTCGGACTATTTTGCCGGTTACGATTTCCCATACCAGGCACAAGCCATCTTCGCCGGCAGTCAAAACGAATTGACCATCGGGTGAAAAAGCGACCGCATTCACCGAACCCGTGTGGCCGTGCAAGTGTTGCCACAGCGTGCCTTTCTCGAGGTTCCAAACAATGGCAGTGCCATCAGCGCTTCCAGAGACACCAAGCCAGCCGCTGCTCGCTGTACGCACGGTTGCTACATCCCAGACGGGCTCCTCGTCATCGTGCCCGGCAAGCAAGGTCACGCGACCCGTTTGCCAATTGAGCACAGCGACTAGACCGTGATCGCCACAGACCAGTGCCAGGTCAGTTCCTGCCAGCAAGGCCAGCCCATTTAAGGAAACCCGCCCGCGCCAACCCGCCAATTCTGAGACCGGGAAAGACCGTGTGAGTGGATATAGATTCCAGGAAAACATTGCGGGGGGCGAAGCGAGCCCGGTTTCGTCCACAGCGCGGAACTCAACACGCACTGGCGCGGACTGTACGGGGGGCAGGGTCAAAGAGAATTCGCGCATCCGTTGCCAGTCCGCTTGTCCAGGCAGACGCCATTCCATGTGCACCTGCCGCAAAAGTGGGGACTGGGCGACCAGATAAATGTGGAAAGGCTGGCCGTAGATCGGCCCTACCTCAGGATCGGTGCGTATCACCCAGAATCGCGGCCACGCCGGAATGGGGGTGCGCACCACAGCGGTAACAGGGGAAGCTTGGCCATGGCTGTCTACCACGCGAAATTGCAGCGCCAGCGGTTTGTCGGCCACTTTCGGCAATGCTAACGCACAGCCAGGGAGCGTGTGCCAGTGAGATTCCCCAACAAAGCGCCACTGCAATTGTCCCGCATGAATGTCCAGTAATGGATGATGTAAACGAACAAGCAGCGGGAAACCAGCAACAGGGGGACTGGGCCTGACTTCGACCAGAACGGGAGCGGCCAGATCGGCGGGAATACCGTGGGTATTGGACACGGCTAGCAGAGTCATGGCCAATGTTGCGAGCATGGAGCCAGTCAGCTTGTGTCGCTTCACCGCTAGTTCTCCCGTGCTGCCGTTTCGCCTGCACGTAGATATCCATTATCAGCTTAGATTGTGCACCATGCCGATGCAAGAATGCATCTCGGCGGAAGGGATGCTGTAAGAGACGGCAGACTGAATTCTTCTACCGCTACTGAACTCTCCCCGGCAACCGCAACTTTCTGCATCCATCCCGCAGAGCCACCATAGGTTCGGGGTAGGTGCTTCCTCTTGCCGATCCGTGGCTAAGTTGGACTGACTAGCCTCGACGGCATGGGGCACTCACAAGGCGCCAACAAACCAGAGCGCGCAGCCAGCCTGCCCAAAGGTGTTGTCATCAGTCAGTAGATGGCGTCGGGTTCTCGGGATTAGCGCCCCTCGCTGCATGCGTACGAGTGCAACAGGGGTAAAAGCGCACTTTGCAAGCGGTAGTGCACCGTAAATATGGCGGATTCATGCACTGCTTGCTAAACCGCTTGCTCCAGGACGCGCATAGTGCCCACCGGTTGGCCGCGAGTGTTGGTCAAGGGAGCATAAACCCGCCGCCGCAATTCGGTTACGGGCAAACCCGGGACGTTCTTTTCCAACAAAGCGACAACCAACGGAGGAATAGCCCGGCTACTCCCATCGCTGACTTTTACCGCCAACCCCAGACCTCGGCCGCGCAATCCGAGCCCGAACACTCCTTCCGCACCGCCTTTTGCGACGAGATACTTGCCGAGGTGTTGCATAAGCTCGGTGTTGAAATGGCCTTCATAAGCAACCAGTCGGGGGTGAGAAATCATGGCCTGTACAATACGCTGAGCGGATGCTCGCCAGTCCTTGGGCAGACTCTCGGGATTGGCCAAGCGAGCATAGGCAGTCGCCAGGGCCTGTAAGCTTAGGTAAAAGCTGGGCACGCCACAACCGTCCGTGCCCAGGCCAATTTCCTTTTCGCGGCAGCCACTGAAGACACTCACAGTTTGGAGGTTAGCGCGTTGCAGTGGATGCTCTGGTTCCAGATACGATTCAACAGGCCAATTTTGCTGGCGACACGCAGCCAACATGCCCGCGTGTTTTCCCGAACAGTTATTATGAATGGGCAGAGTCGATTCGCCTCGACGCAATAGCCGCTCTTGACTCGGTCCGTGCAGTGGCAGATGGGGCCCGCAGCGCAAAGCGTTTTCCGCCAGGCCGCACTTTTTCAAGATCCCACGCACTGCTGACAGGTGTACCTCTTCTGCGCCGTGAGAAGCGCAGATGACGGCTAGCTCTTCATCCGTCAACGTGAATTGTGCCGCGGCTCCGAGGTGGACGACGGTGACACATTGAAACGGCTTGGCACTAGACCGCCAGTAAAACCGCACCTGGCTATTGCCGCGTGCCGTTATGACACGACCCTCGGTGTCGCACAAAGCCCAGGCGCCGTAATGGACACTTTCCACGCGCTGGTTACGTAACACTTCCACTAAGGGGAAGTAGTTCATGGCTTCTCCCAGAGATAAGCGACTTCAGCCTTGTCGCCCCGGTCCACGGCCAGGCTCCGAGGTCTGACTTCGCAGGTTCCGCTACCTCGATTGTCTCCGTTCATCCTCCAATATACACTTGA
>BEIM01000374.1 GCA_002898995.1 bacterium HR36 | reverse complement strand
ATAGCTGCGGGATGCAAGCCAAGCTCTGGTTCGTCCAGGATAATTGTGGCAGGCATGAAATCGCCGGGCTGCAAGAAGAGCGTGGCCAGGCAAATGAAGCGAAGCGTGCCATCGGAGAGCGTGTTTGCGGAAAACACCTGTTCTGATCCCCGCTCCTGCCATTCCAGGGCTATTCGCGTCGTGTCGAAAGGGTGTGGGCGCAACACGAAGTCCCCGAAGAATGGGGCCACTAACCTTACCGTCTCGACAATTCGGCGGTAATGCTGTGGATGCTCTTCGCGCAAACGAAAAAGGAACGCAGCCAGGTTGCCGGCATCACTTTGCAGGAAAAGGTTATCGTTGATCGCACCCAACTGCTTGACCCGAGCTCCAGGGGTGGTATCGTGAAAATGGTAGATGCGCCAGGAACGCAGCGCTTTATAGACCCACGCCTCCACTGAGCCTGGTTCTGCGACAGCCTTCTTTGGTATGGCGCTTTCGGGAACAATCACGCCTGGGGGGCAGCATAGGGATTTCCGGTACGGTTCATCGTAATGTGGCATGAACTGATAGCCGACAAACTCATGCTGAATCATCAGTTGGTTATCCGCGGGAACCAGCACGCATTCGAACTCGTTGGCGATGTGCACTTGCCGGCGGCGGAAGCGCAGGCGAATGCGCATTTGCGGACTGCGCTTGCGCCCGTAGTGAAGAAGCTGATCCGGCCCGCCGTTCTGGGCCACGTAAAGCTGTAAACTTTCGTCCATCAAACGCTGGCAAAGCTCAAACACACGAATCAGATTCGACTTGCCCGAGCCATTCGCACCAATCAACACGTTAATGGGCCGCAGCTCCAGCTGCAACTGGGCGAACGACCGATAATTCTCAAGCTCCAGGGTTTCCAGCAAGAAAGGTTCCATGAGCGAGTACCGTAGGTAAATGGCTTAGGGCTTGGCCGCTGGTATTATAGTTTGGCATATACTAACAGCAGGCCCGGCCTTGCTTCGGCAGCAACGTTGTCTATGATGTTTAGAGGATTGGCAGAACGCGAGGATATGACAGTCTAGTTGCCCGGTGCGGGCAGGAGAAGCCCGCTTGTGCGGTGTGGAAGCACGCCGATTTTCGCGACGATCCTTTGGCTAAGCAAAACGGCGTGCCCCCCTGTGGAGGGAGTGGTTATGGCTGCGGAGACGCTTACCCTGCCGAAGAAGAAAACCGACACCAGGCCGAAAGATGACGTCAAAAAGCAGCCACCTTATCATGTCATTCTCCTCAACGATGACGACCACACCTTCGATTACGTCATCCACATGATGCAAACGTTGTTCGGTTATCCTCGGGAGAAGGGTTACCAGATCGCCCTAGAGGTGCACACCAAGGGCCGCGCTATCGTCTTGACCACTACCAAAGAACATGCCGAACTGAAGCGCGACCAGATTCACGCCTTCGGCCCGGACCCGCTCTTGCCGCGATCCAAAGGCTCGATGTCGGCCGTGATCGAGCCAGCAGAATAGCACTCTTTGCCGCTGGTGCGCGTTCTCGGCACAACGCATGTTGACCGTCACTAATGCGATTGCAGGGCGCTGACGGCTGGGGTGGTAGCGCGTTTCCTTGCCACCGTGCTCAGATGATGTGCGAATGACACCTTTGCCCTCGCCGAGACTTTGGTGAGCCGCGGCCTACCCGTTCCCTGTTCTGCCACGGGCAAGCGCTGGGCGTACGCCCAACACGACGGGCGTGAGCCGGCCCGGGTTTTTACTTTTCCCAGTCGAGAAGACGCTGCTCAATCTGCGATTTCGTACAGTCAGCGAACCGCAGCGGGAACGCCGGCGTCTACTCTGGTGCTCGGTTGGCGGGGCGGCAGTATGATAGCAAAGACCGGACTAGACTGGCACAAATCGAAGCGCCCGCACGACGGAGAAAAGATCTCGTATGAGCATAGCAGCGGAAACGATATTTTTGGACGGTCGGGGCCCCTACCCGGTAGTACGGCCGGGCAGCACTGCGGAGTTGAGCGATTTGGTTTGGGAGGCGATAACCCGCGGGGAGGCGGTGTTCCCAATAGGCGGACAAACCCTAGTTGACTACGGCTTGCCCCCGAGCCAGCCGGGCCTGGCCCTCGACATGCGGGGTCTGCAGCGCCTCATTGATTATCCCGCAGCAGATATGACGGTGACAGTGGAGGCGGGGCTGACGTTGGGGGAGTTACAGCGGATATTGGGGGAAGCTGGCCAATGGCTGCCCCTGGATGCGCCGCTCTCGGAACGCACCACGCTTGGCGGAGCGTTGGCGACGAATTTACCTGGGCCGCGACGTTATGGATACGGCACCTGGCGCGACTATGTCCTGGGCATGAGCGTGGTCAACGATCGCGGCGAACTCACACGCTCAGGCGGCCGAGTGGTAAAGAACGTGGCGGGATACGACTTGCACAAGCTGCATATTGGGGCGCTGGGGACGCTGGGCGTCATCGTCGAGGTCACATTCAAAGTTCGCCCGTTACCTGAAGCGCGAGCGCTGGTCTGTTACCGATGCCGCGACGACATGCTGGCGGCCGTGCTCGACCAGTTGCACCTGACGGCGACGCGGCCGGTGACCATGAGCGTTGTCAATCCCCGTGCCGCGGCCCTGTGCGAACCGCTCCGTGGCTGGGCCGAACCAGAAACTGCCCTGGTGTTAATCGGTTTCGAGGAGAAGCGCACGACGGTCACCTGGCAATTGCACCAATTGCAGCAAGAACTGGCCCGCTGCAGTGGTGTGGAGTATCTGGGGCAATGGTGGGACGAAGGAGAGGTGGTATGGCAGTGGCTGGCCGATTTCCCACTTCTGCCCTCGCCGCAGGTGTCTTTTCGGGCCAGCGTGTTGCCGAGCCAGACGGCTTATGTCTTGAAAGCGGCAAAACATCTAGGCGAGTTGGCGTGCGTGGCACATGCGGGGAGCGGAACGGTGTATGGCCATTGGTGGGAGGTTGACCAGAACAGTTTGCTTCAGTATCTGGACGCTCTGCGGAGCACGGCGGCAGCGCTGAGTCGTATGCAAGCGGAACACGTGGCCGCGCCGGGGCGTGTTGTCGTGTTGCGTTGTCCCATCGCCTGGAAAACTCCGCTGCTGCTCTGGGGCGAACCCGCAACGAGTGACTGGCTGCAGCGCAAAATCAAGGAAGCCTTCGATCCCCAGGGCCGATTTAATCCTGGGCGGTTCCCCGCAGGCTGGTAATTGTCCAGTAGCGGCGGCACGGCAGGCTAACGGCCAACTCTTGCGCACAGCACGGCGGCTGCCCCCAGCTGCTTTCGGGCGCTTATGATAACAAATGGGGAGCATGCAGCGAGACTAGAGACTGCTGGCGCTCGAACCACGACAACATGCGGCTGGGAAAGCGACAGGGTCGAGCGCCTTGAAGTTGTCTTTGCCCGAGCAAATCCCCAACGCTGGGACGGCTCATGCAGGATTACTTGCAAGTCGTAGCCAAGGTCTATGCGGAAGCAGCACAGCAACCCGATGCCGGGCTTTGTTGCTTACCGGGAACAGTGTGGCAGTTACCTGGCCTGAAGTATCCGCCGCGGATGCTGGAAATGAATTACGGCTGCGGCAGTGCGGTGGACCCGCGGGAAATCCGCGACGAAGACCGTGTGCTCTACGTGGGCATCGGCGGTGGCCTGGAGTTGCTGCAATTTGCCTATCTGGTACG
>BEIM01000373.1 GCA_002898995.1 bacterium HR36 | reverse complement strand
GTTTTTGCTGGAATTCGCGCCCCGCCACTACCGCAGCGGGCTCTTTCATAACGCGGCCCGTAGGTAAACAGCGCAAGATGCGCTGTTGGGCCGTCTGCCGCCGTCTCCAATCCACGAGGGCATTGGCAGCGATACGAAACAACCACGATCGCAGCCCTGGGCCCGGCACGTTCGCGTCAGGCAAGCTGGCCCACGCTCGGAGAAAAGTTTCCTGGCTTAGGTCCTCGGCGACTGCGGCTGTTCCCGTGCAGCCGTGCAACCAGCGGAAGATATAGGGCCAGTAATACTCTATCAGCTGGCCAAACGCCTCCCGTTCGCCGGCCCGTGCCCGCTGCAGCAGTTGCTCGTGCTCCATCGGTTGCACTGCGCTTCCCCTGCTTATTAAACGCAGGGCGCGCCCCTTCGTTGGCGCGGCTTACGCAGGCAGACTGGTCTTGCTGCTGGCTACCACGAGGTGCCCCTGGTAAACACCCTTCAACGTCTGGAGTTCATCCGCCATCTGCCGCAACCGGCCGGCCTTGCCACGCAGCACGATCACCTCCAGGCAGCGATGGTGGTCCAAATGTACGTGCATGGTCGAAACCACCTGTTCCACGTGGTGGTGTTGCAAATCCAGCAGCTTGGACACTAGCTGGCTTCGGTGATGGTCGTACACCAGTGTTAGTGTCGCGGTTACCTCTTGTTCGTCTGCCTCCCAGGCCTCTTGCGTCAGTTTTTCTCGAATCAAGTGCCGCACAGCCTCACTGCGCGTCGGGTAATGACGCGCTCTACAGTACCGGTCAAAGTCTTCCAGTAGCTCTGGCTCCAGGGACACCGAAAACCGCACGACCTGTGACACAGTTGCACTCCTTATCTTTTAGCGGCGAAGCCGTACGCCTCGTACTGCTCGGGAGGTTGCCCCGGTATGGCTTAGGCCGTCCATGTCTGGCGACAAGCACTGCCTGCTGTGTTTGCTCCGATAATACCGCCACCACTTTCCGTATTACGAGTATCCCACTATAAACACAGGGTCATCTATCGTCGCTGCGCTATCAGCCTGGCCGACGCACCGCGAGATTCCTTCCATGCTTAGGCGAGTGATGCTCCTGGCAGCCATAGCTTTTTTCGTCGCCATGGCCAAACTGTGGGCCCACGATCTCGGCGCTGAAGTGCGCCTGCGTGGCGATCAGATTGAAGTGCAAGCGTTTTTCGACGATGGTTCCCCGGCGCGCCAGGCACGTGTCGAACTCTTGCATCCTGAGTCGAAGCTACCCCTTGCCTCAGCACGCACCGATGCGCATGGTCGTGCCTGGTTGCTCCGACCCGCCGCTGGCTCTTACCTGATTCGTATCAACGCGGGTGCCGGGCACATTCACGAGGAAGCAATCACCGTCCCAGCTGCGAATGCAAACCTGTCCACGGCGGCGATGGCGGTGGCCACCGACGCGGATGAAGACGACGTGCTCCTGAGTCGCGGGCCGACTTACGATGAGCGCACGCAATTTCCTTGGCTCAAACTTGTTTTCGGGCTGCTGGCCATTGGCGGAATGGCTCTCGCGGCTTACGGTGTGCTGCGGCAGAGCCGCTCCTCGCATTCCACTGCCTCGTGATCCAAGCCGTACAAACCGATCCCGAGCCGGCTGGTTCCCGCTGCTGCCCCCACCATTTCTTTGCTGGATTAGCTTGGCGCGGGTTTTTCCGATTGGCCCGCGGCTTGTTCCGCCTCCCGCTTCTGGACGTAGCGCAATCGCAAATCGAAAAGCCAACCCCGTAACGCGTTCTCTTCGTGGCGGCTTAGGTTTCCCTTGGTCTTTTCTTCCAGAACACCCAACATGTCAATGTGGAATCGTGCCATCTCCAGGTCAACTTGCCGCTGTCCCGTCAGGGGATGTACGGCATCGCCCAATGCCACTAGCGCTTGCGATACCAGGCTTTGCACCAGCAATGCGAACGATGCTGGCGGCATCTGCGTTTGTTGTGCCTGGCGCTCAGCATCGATCGCCGCCTGCGTCGCTTCGGCCTCACGCCGAGCCTGCTCCTTCCAATCCTCATCCACAATCAGCTTCCGCTCGTGCTGTTCTTTCTCGCTCATGGTGGATACCTAGGCAAAATCAGCGCTGTCCTGACTTGTCAGCAGTAGAGCAAAGGACGCGCAGACTGGTTACGCTGCAAGCTCTCGGGAAATCACCTGGCATCTTTAATTATTCGCCTGCACCGCGCAAGCCGCCAAGCCGATATCAGAGACTAGCACCCGAATGTAGTGACCCCTGGCAGGATGTCGTCGGGGAATTAGTCCGGGAACAGTCAGGCCAACCCGGCAGCGCGAGTTTCACGCACCGCTGGCTGGATTCCGTCGGGGTTGCCGGGTTCAGGGCTTCATGGTTGCCCAGGACGCATGTGTTAGGCACCAGGAATATCGAGTTGCGCAAGCAATCTTTCGGTAAGTTTGTCAGACAGCTCAGTCCCCGCCACAATGGCTATTTTCTCTTGATTTCCCTAACGACCTGTGCGAAACTAAAAAGACGAACCTTGGACAAAAAAGAGCGATGCTTGCGAATGCCAACAAAGCCAAATACGAGGAGGCACCTATGGAGACGCTGACGAATTGGCTCCGCTGGTTACAGCGCCAGGTTTGGAAAACCCGCAAGCGTGCCACGCACCAATCGCCTTTCAGGACGCGCCTGACTTTTGACATCCTGGAAGGGCGAACGTTGCCGGATGTCAGCATCACCAGCTGGACCTTGCCCGCGGCCGGAACTTACAAAATCGGCGATACCTTGACTTTTACTGGGGACTTGGGAGGCACGACCACTGACGTTACAGTAGATACGTCCGGGGGCACGCCCTCGCTAACCATACAGCTTGATAGCGGTTCCGTAAACGCCCTGTATTCGGGCCCAACCGGTACCTTGGTAAACAGCTTGATCTTCACTTATACCGTGCAAGCAGGGGATTTCGATACCGATGGAATTCTGCTCGTTTCCCCTATTCAGTTGAACGGTGGCACAATTACCCCAGTTGACTCTTCGTCTTTCGATCCAACTTTCACGCCACCTGCCACCAGTGGTATCCTTGTGGACGGGATTGCTCCAACGGTCATCAGTGTCACGGTGCCTGCAAATGGCACCTACGGCATTGGCAGCACGCTGAATTTTGCCATCCAATTCAGCGAAGATGTAACTGTAACTGGGACACCGCGCCTGACCCTCAACATCGGCGGTGTCACCCGTTACGCCAATTTCGTCTCGATGACTGGTACCGATACCTTGAATTTTGCCTATACAGTTCAAGCTGGCGATAGCGATACGGACGGCATCGGTCTAGTCGGCGGCATTGACCTAAATGGCGGTACCATCAAAGACTCCGCGGGGAACGATGCCTCTACAGCGTTTACCTCCCCTTCCACGGCCAACATTCTGGTAGATGGAATCATCCCCACGATCACTAATATCACCCCGCCTGCCAACGGTCTTTACAAACTTGGGGACAACTTAGATTTCCAGTTCACCTTCAGCGAAAACGTAAATGTCAACACGGCTTTCGGAACGCCGCGCGTGGCACTGGCCGTCGGCTCGAGTACTGTATATGCCACGTATCTCAGTGGTAGCGGAACCAACACGCTCACCTTCCGCTATACGGTCCAGAGCGGCCACTTAGACACAGACGGCATTGCTATTAACTCCCCAATTCAGTT
>BEIM01000372.1 GCA_002898995.1 bacterium HR36 | reverse complement strand
TATTCCAGGCATCCCCGCTATTCTTTGGGCAAATCCTTCGAGCCGATGACCGTGATAGTTACGCTCACCTGAACGTTAACTGGTTGCTCGCCCACGCGGATGGCCGTCTTTCCGCTGTAATACCAGCCCACGGAGCCTGTCGAAAACTCCTTGACATCGGCCACCACCGGCATTCCTGCAATGGTCACCTCGACCGGCTTGGCTTGTTCCAGAAATTCCGACCGGCTGAATGGCAGGTTCCCTTTAGCCACGGCTATCTCTCCTTTACCCACCCACAGTCTCAAACTATTGCGTTCCCTGTCGAGAAGCAACCTTCCTCGCAGGCCAGCACGGCGCCACAGAGGCAGTAACGCCAGCGACTTGCCCTGCATCCAAAAGCGACCTTCCTTCGCCGCAAGCTCGCCGGGCGCCATCGGATATTGCCTTGGCGAACTCAGGATTGCTAGCGTCGCCGCAGAACGTCAGATGGCCACGCGCCATCAGATAGTGCCTCAGAACGCTGCCACGTGCTCCGTGGTGAATAGGCTCGGCAGCAACGAAGGCACGCAGCATCCTGTTATCCCGCTGCATCCTGATGAAAACAATGCGAACAATCGTGGTTCGTCCCGGAGAAACCTCGCCCGCTTCCTGACTGCATAGGGCCGCAGGTTCTACAGAGCCTCGGGACTGGCGCCGGGGGGACTCGAACCCCCACCCGCCTTGCGGCGGAGCGGATTTTAAGTCCGCTGTGTCTGCCACTTCCACCACGGCGCCCAATCGGATTCGCCATTTTTTTCGTTGCCCGGCTGAAGGGCCATTTTATCGCGACTACGGATTCTCGGGCGCCTAGTTCTGTACTGCTGCCTCATTCCCCATGCGCTGTCGCATCGCAGTGAGGACGAGTCTTGCCGATAAGCTGAGCACATGCGCCTTCTCATTGTATGCGCTGCTCTGGTCGGTAGCTTACGGTCTCCTGTCGGTTACCGCCGCTTAGCAACCACCTTGCATCGCCCAGCGTTGGAACGGCTTCCGGAAGCGGGGATTTCGAGCTGGAGATCGCGGCCGTGTATCGCGGTTCACGATGCAACAGTGGTATTCCATAAAACTTGCCGGGATAAGAGGATGATCAGGTCGTCGTTCGCACTCGAGCGCCGCAAAGCAATGCGTAGCTTGGGCGCCAGGAACGGCGGGCGTTAGTCCGTCATGCGTCGTAGCGCGCGCTTGCAGAGCGATACGATTTCGTTCGACGCGCAAGTGGGCCGGAGTATGCGACACCGATCTCCAAAGACGGAACTGCAACCAGGTCGAAGAACTCCGACGCGGTGCTGGCAATCGAGGATTGCGCGTTCGGGGCTGGCCATTCTCCGGCGGGAGTGAAGGATAATCAGCACTTGGCTCGTAGGATTGTGCGCCGACAAAAGCATAGGGATTACCGGCAACTGATGGCCGCAGCTGCCGGGTACCTACTGTCGGGCAAAACAAGCATCGGCAATATAAGAAGCCTAGCGCAGACCGGCTAGTTCCTGCAGCAACCGCCAGTTTTCCAGGCGGTCTTGCATCGCCGCGAGCAAGGTGGGCGATGGGTTGCCGTCCTTGTCGAAATGCTTGGCGAATCGGCCTTCGCTGCGAGCGAAATCAATGAACGTGATCGGCTGACCGGTTTTCGGATGCCGATACCAATCCTCCTTCGGCGCGGGGTTGCCCTGCAGCGACAACCGTTCGCGGATGCGTTCACCTTTCCGCGGGTCGTAAATCAGCAGCGGAAACGCCCGACTGTCCACGGCCAGGCGTGCCTGATGCGCCGCCAGATTGTCCGCGACGCCATGCTCCGGCTGGCAGGTGGTGTAACAGATGACGATGGCCGGCCCGTCGTATTCCAGCGCCCCCAGCACCGATTTGTAAAAGTGGTTGTAATGGGCACAGGTAGTTTGCGCCACGTAGGTATTGGGGTGCATCATGCAAATCTGGGCGATTTCCTTGCGCTTCTCCTGCTTGCCGCCGTACACCTTGCCATGGACTGACATCTTGGTGTTCTGGCCCATGTAGGACGAGGTGGATGCCTGGCCGCCCGTGTTGGAATAAACCTGCGTGTCCAGGACGAAGACCTTGATGTTCATGCCGCTGGCGAGCATGCGGCTCAGGGATTGGAAGCCGATGTCAAACATGGCCCCGTCGCCGCCGATGCACCACAAGGGCTTGTCTTTCCAGCCCATCTGGTCCCAGCGCATGCGGACACCGATGGCATAAGCGGGGGCGTTTTCGAATAGCGAATTCGTCCACGGCACGAGGTACGGGTTGTACGGGTAAGTGGAGGTGTACACGGTGTTGCAACCGGTAGCGGCGACGATGCCCCACTGGTCGCCGTACTTGCTGGCCGTGGCCGCGCACAGCATCCGCAACGCCGTTCCCTCACCGCAACCCGCGCAGGAGCCGGCCCCGCCCACGTAAATATGCGTTTCTTCCTTGAGCATCATGTCCACCAACAGGTTATCGCTGATATAGCGGTTGTCGGTGGGGCCGATGTTCTTGAAGTAACGGTGGCTCTTGCGCACCTTGAGCATGACCTCGTCCGTCTTCTGCACCATCTTCAAGGCGCCGTCATCACAAACGGTCACGCACTCCGCGCACCCCTTGCACTTGGACGGGTCAATGATGATCTGGAACAAACCGCCCGGCAGGCCCTTCTTTTTGCCACCCTCATAGTATTTTTTCGTCTTGGCCCACTGCTGGCGGAACATTTCGCGGTCTTCTTCGGGGATAGTTTGCAAGCGGCGCTCAAACTCATCCTCGCCAACCACCTTGCCCAGGATTGCTGTGTCCGGGCATTCCGTGACGCACTCCATGCAGCCGGTGCAGTTCTGCGGGATATATTCGGGGATTTCCGGAGCGATATTGGAAAAGTCGCGCAAATTGGCCGTGCCCGCCGGAATCAACGAACGCGCCACCGACAGATCCGCCGGCAATTCTTCCTCACCCCAACCCTCTTCGTAACCGCGGATGATCCGCTCGTTGAAGTCCACGACGTCGAGCACTGGCAGGTTCACCAGCCGGTACGGTCTATCCACCAGCGTGCCGTAAGTGCTGTTGGCGAACGGATCGCCGGGTTTCGGCCCGTTCATCGAGGGCAGTTTTTCCATATCGTTCAGGACGCCATCAATCGTAGCGCTCATCGTTTCCGCTCCCTGTAAAGTTTTCACAGCATCGGGTGCAAATTCTCGTGAGGAAATCCCGAGTTCGCGACTCGGGTAACCGCGGGTGCAGCCTCTGCTCTCTTTGTCATTCGTGCCCGCTGGATGTACTCCGGCGTCGGCTCCGTTTTCGGTACCGCATCAGGCGCTTGCAGCCGCGCCAATGGCGTCGGCCTGAATAATCTCCCGCGGGATTTCCTGCATTTCGTTGTAGCCGCGCTTGATGCAGGTCATGTTATCCTGAATGACCCGCTCACCGCGTCGGCCGAAGTATTTGCGCAGCGCCTTCTCGACGCCGGCATAGACCTGTTCGTCCGACATGTTGGCCTGCTTGGCGTAGGGCGTAAGTTTGAGGAACGCACCGAGCAGCACGATACCCTGCATGCGCATTTGCAGGTCGGGCTCCGAGGCCACCTCGCGGGCAATTTTCACCATGTCGCAGTAATAAACCCGCAACTTGCGCTCGCGGATAATTCGGCGATTGTACTCAGGGATGCGCCGCCAGACCTC
>BEIM01000371.1 GCA_002898995.1 bacterium HR36 | reverse complement strand
AAGGATTGGCTACGAAGTTCCGAAAGACACAAAAGAGGTACGCAGCTGCAAGCAAGCGCTAGTTGCTGCGCGGGCTCACGGGGAACGTCCGATAACGTTCCCAATTCCGAGGGTGGCGCTTCCCCTGCGTTGGTGTGCGCTGCCTGGTCAAGCTTTAATCATATCGCGGACGGTCATGCCACTGGGGATCATAGGCAGGACGTGCTCCTGATAAGGCACCAACACGTCCAGGACGAACGGCACCTGGGCGTCCAGCATCTCGTTGAGAGCATCGTCGAGGTCGGCTTTTTGGGTAACCTGGCGGGCTCCGCAACGGAAACTCTTGGCCAGCTGCACAAAATCAGGATAGGGTCCTTCGTCGGGCCCGGCTCCCAGGTAAGTATGGGCGCGATTGCTGGCATAGAACCGATCCTCCCACTGCACCACCATCCCCAGATGCTGATTATTCAGGACCAGCACCTTGACCGGGAGCTTTTCACAATAAGCACACGCCAACTCCTGGACATTCATCAGGAAACTCCCATCGCCATCAATGTCAATGGCGATCTTATCGGGATGGGCGGCGAGAGCCCCAATAGCCGCGGGTAACCCGAACCCCATCGCTCCCAGACCGCCGGAAGTAAACCAATTCCGTGGGCGGGTGAATTTGAAATACTGCGCAGCCCACATCTGATGCTGGCCGACACCCGTGGTGATGATGGTACGGTCGAGCCAACCGCGAGCCTGCAAAAGATGCCAGAGCCGTTCGATACAGTACTGCGGCATGATTGCATCGTCGCGGTCTTTGTAACGCAGCGGCTCCGTTTCGCGCCAGTAATCTATCTGCCGATACCAATCGCGATATTTTTGCTCAGGTGTTTCTCCAGGGAATAAGTGCAGCCCCTGCTCCACGAGCTTGAGCAATTCCTGCAAGGCGTATTTGATGTCGCTGCAAATCGGCAAAGTAGCGGGTTTGCATTTATTGAGCTCGGCTGCGTCAATGTCAATGTGGACGATCTTGCCGTGCTTGGCAAATTCGCTGACCTTGCCGGTGACGCGGTCATCGAAGCGCACGCCGAAAGCGAGCAACAGGTCGGCCTCATTGATCGCGTAATTAGCGTACACCGTGCCGTGCATGCCCAGCATTTGCAAACATTGGTAATGCGTACTGGGAAACGCCCCCAGCCCCATCAGCGTCAGGGCCACGGGGATTCGCGTTTTCTCGGCGAACAGCCGCAGTTCCTCGGCGGCGTTACCGGAAATAATGCCGCCACCCGCGTAGATAATCGGTTTGCGGCTTCCCCGCATCAGTTCCATGACCCGCCGCAAATCTTCCGCCTTCGCCTTGCGGAACGGCCTATAGCCAGGCAGATTCATCGGTGGGTCCCAGTCGGGCACCACCTGGCGGTTCTGCACGTCTTTCGGGACGTCAATGATGACTGGGCCGGGACGCCCAGTGGTCGCTATATAAAACGCTTCCTTTATCACGCGGGTGATATCTTCCGTCCGCGTTAGCAGATAATGATGCTTAGTAATGGCCCGGCAAATTTCGATGGTGGGCGTTTCCTGAAACGCATCCGTGCCGATAACGGGAGTGCTCACTTGGCCCGTGATAGCGATCAGAGGCACAGAATCCATCTTGGCGTCGGCTAAGCAAGTGACGAAATTGGTGGCTCCCGGCCCACTGGTGGCAATACACACGCCAGGCCGACCTGTGCTTCGCGCATAACCCGAAGCCATGAACCCGCCTCCTTGCTCGTGGCGTGGCAGAATGGTGCGGATTTTGTCAGCCACGCGCGTCAGCGCCTGATGGATCGGCATACTGGCCCCCCCAGGGTACGCGAAGACCACCTTCACTCCCTGCCGCACCAGGCAATGCACCAGAATGTCCGCGCCGCTCAGCGGCGCCGTCCCCGTCAAAATCGGCTGTTTGGACACGGCTGACTCAGCTCCTGTAATGGCGCAGACAAGGTCTGACCCAACCAGCCTCGGCTGCGGATGCGCTTACCTCGCTAGTGGGCGTGCTAATCTCCAGTATATACAGTTTAGCCACTAGTCGCGAGGGGTGCAGCACTTTGTCCTGGGGTTTCAGGACCCGTTGTCGTTCCGACCTATGCCATTGAGCGCCACGCTTTAGCAGACCACTGCAGCGCCCACCCTGGGAGCGCTTGTCGCCAAAAGACTTTCACGCTTCCAAAGAGCGGTAAGGAAGCAATCGTTTGCCATCAGTTTACGCAGCGCTGGTCAGCGCAAGCCTTTCACCCATTAGAGCAGCAGCCTTGCAAGTCGGAACACTACGTTTGGCCGAACCGCCCGAATGCTCTTTGGCACACATTCATTTCCACCATGAGGTGGATTGGTAGGAGCTAGTGGGAACCGCGCGCTGTACTGGCTATGGTCATGTCGGGGGAGATGTTGCGGCTGGGGCGCGGATTAGGGTTGCGTACGCGGCGAGCTCAATTTCACTCGACAAAAATGCGCCTCCCCTTGCCAAAGGTTGCTGTTCGTCATATTGATTGAGGTCGGGACGACTAACTTACAGTCAGTACTTCACTTCCTGCTGACGGGCCGGCGAATTGCTTCGCTGGCGGCGGGGAGCTGTAAGTCAGGGGACGCTCAAATACGGGAGGTCAACCATGCGCCTGCTCGGAGTAGCACTGGCAGCTGTCGCGCTGATTCTGGTGGTCAACCTTGTCCACGCTCAGGACAAGCAAGTTACGCTCAAGGGCAAAATTACCTGTGCCCGCTGCGAACTGAAACAGGCCAACGCCTGTGCCACAGTCATCGTGGTCAAGGAAGGCGGCAAGGAAGTGGTCTATTATTTCGACAAGGAATCGCACAAGAAGCACCACGGCGAAATCTGCAAGGAAGGCAAGGAAGGAGAGGTAACTGGCACAGTCTCCAAAGAAGGCGACCGCCTGGTAATCAAGGTCAGCAAAGTAAGCTTCAAATAATCGCCGCAGCCAGGCAAAAAGGCGGCCTGCAACCATTCTTTGCCAACTGATTCGGCCTAGCATCACCTTTAGGCCTCTGCTAGTACCGAAGGCTCTATAGGGGGTGGTGATCGGCCGTTTGTTTTCCAGTGCTACACAATTCGGCACAGGCAATTCGGATTGGCTGTAGACGGCCGGGGATCCGAGTCAAAAAGGTGTTTTTGGGGCAATAAGAGGCACGGCTCTCTTATGGCGGCCGTGCTTTTTATTTCTCGGGTCTTACTGTATGCCTATGGAGCTATATTTGGCGACTACCATTCTAGTGCATGGCGGCAGGTAAATAAGGTGTTACTAGATCATTCTGACGAAAATAAATGTTTTGTAGCGGTTATATAAGCCAACGAGGAATCAGTTGACAAAGCGTTTTGCATCAATATCACAGTTCGCAATATTGCGCACAGAAGCATTGCCTGATGAGAATACACGAGTCAGATAAAAGGAGGCAATCATGGCAAGCTACTTGGTCTGCGCCTTGACCTCAATGTCTGTGTGCGCTGCTCTACCCTGCAACGATTACGACCGAGCCGTTGCGGTGGCTATAGCTCTAAAGCGCGACTTGGTCATTTACTTTCGCAAGGGGAGCGAAATGGATTGGATTTTCCAGCACCCTGAGGTGCTGCGTCGCCTGCGCCATTGCGTGTTTCTATGTTTGGATTGCGACTACAGTTACGACGGCGGCAAACTTTTGAACCATCCTGCCTTTCGGCAGATGCAAGG
>BEIM01000370.1 GCA_002898995.1 bacterium HR36 | reverse complement strand
AGCTGGGGAACCGGGCCGCGAGATCCTCCACCCGCTGGCTGTGGTTGTCGCTAGTGGATTACTTTGGGCTACCCTCCTGGACCAGATCGTTACCCCGGCTTTATTCTTCCTTTTCGGTCGCAAAGTTTACGCAACTATAGCCCCCGATAAAAACGCAGCGAGTCTTTCGCCAGTTCCTCAGGAATCTTCAGCGGCGACACCCACTGCCAGCACTGGCAAGGAACCCGCGCCATCACCAGCCCAAACTCTTGGCATAGCCACAGAGTCAACTTCTTCTGCATCAGCCACGCCCAGCTCGACACCTATCCCTGATGGCCAAGCGCAACCCGTCAGTGCCAGTCCACATCCTGCTTCGCAACTGCCGTCTGCTTCCCCAGATAAGCCCCAGCTTTCTCCCACCGCTTCTGCTCCATCATCTAAATCTCCATGAACTCCGCGGAGCGCGAGCATGTCCATTAGCAACGCCCAGAATAATCGTCGGCGATGGGTGGATAGGTTTCTCGACGCCATCCAATGGGCGGGCAATAAGTTGCCTGACCCGGCCTTGATTTTTCTCTGGGCACTGCTTATCGTGTGGGTGCTTTCAGCCTTCTTAGCCCCTGTGCAGTTCAGGTACCTTGATCCGCGTACCGCTAAGCCTGGTCAAGAGGCACAACTTATCCGCGTTCAGAACCAACTGTCCGGCACGGCTTTGACTAACTTTATAGTCAACCTCGTGGATACCTTTGTTCGCTTCCCGCCGCTTGGAGTAGTGCTCGTGGCCCTGCTCGGCGTTGGTGTTGCGGAACATACTGGGCTTATCCACGCTCTCATCAAGGGGCTGCTTAATATGACGCCCCGACGATTGCTTACTCCGATGTTATTGATCGTAGCCATTATGAGTCATTCCGCAGGCGATACGGGCTACGTTTTGGTGATCCCGCTGGGCGGAATGATCTTCGCCGCAGCCGGCCGGCATCCATTAGCTGGCATTGTCTGCGCTTTCGCCGGCGTATCGGGCGGTTTCAGCGCTAATTTCCTTCCGTCTGGCTTAGATCCTTTGCTACAGGGCTTTACCCAATCCGCCGCGCAGATCATTGAGCCTGGTCGCCAGGTAAACCCCCTCTGCAATTACTGGTTCATGAGCGCCTCTTCGCTCCTGATTGTCGCAGTTGGGTGGTACCTGACAGATAAAGTGATCGAACCTCGGCTCCGCGCAGTACCAGTGAGTGATGATCCTTCCGATAATCCCACTCTCGGCAGTTTGTCTTCTCGAGAACTCCTTGCTATGGGGATAGCCCTCTTCACCATAGCGGCTGGGGCTATCGCACTTGTCCTCGCTTGCATCCTGCCAGAAAGGTCACCGTTAGCCTCGCCCAAGGGCTCCTTCTCGGACCACGATGCCCCGTTGATGAGGGCCATCGTCCCGCTGATTTTCTTATTCTTCTTAGTCCCCGGCATTGTTTATGGACTTGTGGCTGGCACGGTCAAATCTCATCGCGACGTCATTCAAGCGATGACCAAGTCCATGCAGACGATGGGCTATTACTTAGTGCTGGCATTTCTTGCGGCACAATTTACTTATGCTTTCGCTCAATCTAACCTCGGGGCCTTGCTGGCCATTGCTGGTGCCGATTTCCTGCGCAATTTAGGCCTCCCTAACCACCTGACCATCATCGGCATCATTCTCCTTAGTACCTTAGTGAACTTGCTCATTGGCTCGGCCTCGGCAAAATGGGCGATTCTCAGTCCAATCTTTGTTCCTATGCTCATGCAATTGGGGTTATCGCCGGAGCTAACTCAGGCCGCCTATCGCATTGGCGATTCGAGCACCAACATTATTACTCCGCTCTTGCCTTACTTCCCCCTGATTGTGGCTTATGCCCAGCGCTATGTGAAAGAGGTCGGCGTGGGTACCTTGATCTCTCTAATGCTGCCTTACTCGATAGGCTTTCTCATTACCTGGATGGCGCTGCTTATGGTCTGGTGGGTTGCGGGACTGCCGCTGGGTCTGCCTACGATTTGGGGGCCTGAAGGATACACCTACACGCCAACCTTGCCTGACTAACGTGGGCAATCGTGGCCGTGACAGTTACCCATATTCTGGACCGGCCGACGCCCAGAGATACTGACGTATCTCCCGAGGAGGCTCTCCTAGCCACATACGAGCCAATGGGCGTTCGGCGCGGAAACCCGCTGCTGCAACTATACTTCGGCAGGTCTCTTGATATTCGGGCACGTCTAGATACACGGGCTTGCCCGAACAGGCGTAGAGGGCCGTGAACAGTAACACCGATGCATCCTCGTCGCGTGCGATAATGGGGCCGATAAATCGGGCCTGACTGCCAGGACGCATCATGCCATAACCTGTGACTTTATTATCTTCGATAGCTACGTATTTCTCTATCTCCAGGTCATTCCACCACCACTGGAGAATCTTGCTGCGGTCGGAATTAGTCACTAGGCGGTCCAGATTACAGACTGCCTCTAAATCTGCAGAGGATGCCCGTCTAATGAACGCCTCTGGCGGAGGAGACAAAACAATCGGTAGTCCGCCGAAACGTATCAGACTATATTCCAAGCGAAAGCCGAGTTGCTCGTATAGAGGCCGGCCGAGAGGGGTAGCATCTAACCGTATAGTACGAACCCGGTGTTGCTCTAAATAGCGCAGAGCGTGCTCCACCAATGCCCGGCCAATACCGCGCCGACGCAAGGACTTTTCGACCAGAACCATCGCAATCCAGGCGGTGTCGCCAAAGCACAGTGCTACAGTGGTACCCGCGGGTTGTCCGTCGTATTCCGCAACGAAACAACCTTCCGGCGTCAGGCTGAAAAAACATTCCCAATCGCGGCGCGTCTGGTTCCATCCGGCTTGTGTCTTGAGGCACATTCCGAACTCCATGTCCTCTTGTCTCATAAGGCGAACAGCAATGGTCATCGGCCAAACCCTAACATTGTCGGATCTAAGTCTGTGGCGGCGACCGTCGGCGAAAGAGCGTGTCTAGAGCGAACGGGCCGGGGCCAGTTAGCAGAATCGTAATATATCCCATGAAGTAAACAAATGCTAATTCCTTCCGCACCCAGGGGTCCTGGGCGTGTATAATCAAGAACGCGACTAACATGTTGATAATGAGGGGCACACAGGCCAGACGGGTAAGCAGTCCGATGGTAACCAGACCGGCACAAATTACTTCGGCAAAGACACACAAAGCGAGACTTAGAGTTGGCCCCAGGCCCAAAGGGTCGGGAAACAGATTCTTCAATTGACCAAAGTTTAGGGCCTTCTCCAAGCCGTGGCCCAGAAGCATCCCCAAGCCAAAACTGATACGGAGCGTAAGCAAGCCAACACCCAGTAGCACTTGCTCAAACGCATTGTTGATGGCTACGATCCAGCGTTGCAGCATGATGTTCTCCTAGGCTGGGAGGAGCTTGTTTCTCCTGGTAAGATTGCCGGGAAGGAGGAGCCAATGGCCCGGCCAGGGACATAGCGTCCCTCTGCAAGTGGTACGGGATGAGAGGCAGTGGAGGCGCTGTCTGATAGACCCCTCGGCCACCGCCCTGCAGCGCCTGGCGGCCGCAGCGCCTGCAAAGTTTGTGTCCAAGAAAGCAGGTGAGCGAGGGTCTATTGCGTCGCCTCTAGCGTATAAAATAGCACGATTAGCCAGAATGCCAAGCGGAGCTTGACCTCATGCAAATTCTCCTGCTGCTAACCATCATATTGGC